>SFKY01000033.1 GCA_004554665.1 Bacteroidales bacterium | reverse complement strand
TCAGTGTTGCGGCAAACTTGACAGAGTCCGATTTCTCCTTCAAGTCCTGTGAAGACATATAAATCTTGAGGTTCAGCGCCTCCTTATAGGCAGCAGAGTCTTTCAAAGCGATGTCCACATACTTGTTGGCATTGGCCATATCCTTGTTCTGGTAAGCGAATACAGCTGCTACACGAGCCACCTCGCCCATCAAATTGTCAGGCTGCTTGGTGCGGTCCACCTCTTTAAACAAGTTGTGGTTACCACTCTCCACATACAGTGCAAAATACTTGAAAGCCTCTTTGCGGTCCTTGTCGCCAATGTCCTGACCGGCAATAATCAGATTGGTACGGAGACCATAGAGACGGGTCTGGTTGGGCGTATGGAACTTAGGCTTTGCCTTACCCTTTTCGTTTGGCATCACATCATACTTGTCGCACTCGAGGGCGTTTTCAATAGCCTGGTATACAGCCTTGTTGTAAGCAGCGGTATCGTAAGCCTCTACCTTACCCTGCTTCAACTGTTCGGCCATCTGGTTGGCATTGATGACAGCCTGCTCTTTGCTAACCGTGACCATAGCCAGATCCACCAGCTTGTTGTAGGCGCGAGCCTTCTCCTCGTTAGTAGCAAGCGAGTTCAGATTCGACTTCACAAGCGACTCAGCCTCGGCATAAGTCTTTGCTTTCATGATGGCCTTGATAGCCTCACTGTCGCCTGCAAATGCAGCGGATGTGCCCAGCATCATCAACGCTGCGATCATTAATTTTTTCATTGTTGTTGATAATTAAAAGGTTATTGATCTATCTTGTTCATACTTCTCTCTATTATTCCTCTACAGGCGATTCCTCGTCCTCCAAGATATCTTCGTCCTCGTCTCCGGGCAACTCCTGTGCCACGCTGTCGCGCCTGATCTGGTCGCTCTTCTGTGCCCAGGCTGCACGGCTTTCCTCTTCCACAGTTGCCTCAAGCTCCGAACTCATCACCTTGCAGACACTGGCGATAACATCGTTCTTCTTCGCGAGGTTAATCAGTCTCACGCCTTGGGTAGCCCTGCCCATCACGCGCACGTCGGCTACAGCCAACCGGATCACGATACCACTCTTGTTGATAATCATGAGGTCGTTGTCATCGGTCACGTTCTTGATGGCTACCAGACGGCCCGTCTTCTCCGTAATGGCAAGCGTCTTCACACCCTTGCCGCCACGGTTGGTCACGCGATAGTCTTCTACCTGCGACCGTTTGCCATAACCATTCTCGCTCACTACCATCACGGTCTCGCTCTCTGCATCGTTCACCACAATCATGCCGATGATAGCATCGTCGTCGCCGTCGAGTCTCATACCCCTTACACCGGTAGAAACACGACCCATCGTGCGTACGGCACGCTCGTGGAAACGTACTGCCCTACCGTTGCGGTTGGCAAGAATCAGTTCGTTGTCACCATTGGTCAGACGAACGTCTACCACCTCGTCGCCTTCGACAATATTGATGGCAATGACACCATTGGTACGCGGACGGCTGTAAGCCTCGAGACAGGTCTTCTTGACCGTACCATTCTTGGTCGCGAATACCACATAGTGGTTCTGGACAAACTCCTCGTTCTCCTGCCAACGACCGCGCAGACGGAGGAATGCGTTCACCGAGTCGTCGGCATCGATATTGAGCAGATTCTGTATAGCCCTACCCTTGGAAGTCTTGTCCCCCTCAGGAATCTCATAGCATTTCAGCCAGTAGCAGCGGCCTTTCTTGGTGAAGAAAAGCATGGTCTGGTGCATGGTGGCGGGATAGATATACTCTGTGAAGTCCTTGTCGCGGGTGTGTGCGCCCTTGCTGCCTACGCCGCCACGTGCCTGCTCGCGGAAATCGCTGAGCGGAGTGCGCTTGATATAGCCCAAATGGCTGACCGTGATGACTACGGGGTCATTGGGATAGAAGTCTTCGGCGTTAAACTCGTGCTCTGCAGGAATGATTTCCGTCCGGCGCGCGTCGCCGTAACGTTCCTTCACCTCCTGCAACTCGTCTTTCATCACCTTCTTGCAGAGTTCGGGGTCGGTGAGAATGTTGTTCAGATAGTCTATCTGGCGCATCAGTTCCTCATACTCGGCATGCAACTGATCCATACGCAGGCCGGTGAGCTGCGAGAGACGCATGTCCACGATGGCCTTAGACTGCAGACTGTCCAGGTCGAAACGCTTCTCCAGGTTGGTCTGCGCCTCTGCCGGAGTCTTGCTGCCGCGGATGATGTGTACCACCTCGTCTATATTGTCGCACGCGATAATCAGTCCCTGCAGGATATGGGCACGTTCCTGTGCCTTCTTCAAGTCAAACTGGGTGCGTCGGATGGTTACATCATGACGATGTTCCACAAAGTATTTCACACACTCCTTAAGCGAAAGCAGTCTGGGACGACCCTTTACCAGCGCAATGCAATTCACTGAGAATGAGCTTTGTAGCGCTGTCATCTTAAAGAGTTTGTTCAGTATCACATTGGCATTGGCATCGCGCTTCACATCCACCACGATACGCATGCCTTGGCGGCCTGTCTCGTCGTTGACATTGGCGATACCATCTATCTTGCCCTCCTTTACGAGGTCAGCGATATACTCTATCAACTGCTGCTTATTCACGCCGTAGGGAATCTCTGTCACCACGATCTTGTCGTGGTTATCACCAGCCTCGATCTCTGCCTTGGCGCGGATGACAATGCGCCCCCTACCCGTCTCATAAGCCTGTCTTACGCCTTCAAGACCGTAGATATAGGCACCTGTGGGGAAGTCGGGCGCAGGAATGTAGCGCATCAGTTCATCGGTATCCACATCCGGATTGTCAATATAGGCACAGCATCCGTCGATTACCTCACCCAGGTTGTGGGTAGGGATATTGGTGGCCATACCTACGGCGATTCCGTTTCCACCATTTACCAGCAGATTCGGAATCTTAGTGGGCATCACAGTAGGTTCCAGCAAGGTGTCGTCGAAGTTGCTGGCCATGTCTACCGTCTCTTTCTCCAAGTCGTCCATCACATGCTCTCCCATCTTAGCCAGACGACACTCTGTGTATCGCATGGCAGCAGGAGAGTCGCCGTCCACGCTTCCGAAGTTACCCTGTCCATCAATCAACCGGTAACGCATGTTCCACTCTTGGCCCATTCTCACGAGTGCGCCGTAAACAGAACTGTCTCCGTGCGGGTGATACTTACCCAACACCTCACCAACGACGCGCGCACATTTCTTGTACGGCTTGTCACTGGTATTGCCGATCCCCAGCATACCATAGAGGATGCGGCGGTGTACGGGCTTGAAGCCATCACGCACATCAGGGAGCGCACGCGCCACGATTACCGACATAGAATAGTCGATATACGAGGACTTCATTTCCTCCTCGATGTTGATTTTAATGATTCTGTCTTGATCAATTGTCTGATTCTCGTCCATTTTGACTTTTTACGGTTATTGTTTTTTTTAATTGTTTCCTAATTGTCGATATTTTCGAGGCAAAATCGCCTACAAGGGCATTTATTTGCGTTTTAAGCCGTTTTGCACCTTTATTACAAAGTTCAAAATTACAAAAAAATATTGACTTCTGAAACTTTTAGAAGCAAAAATCACGCATATTCACAATTATTCACCCATGACGTCTACCGAGTATGTTGTCTCCTTTCATGGAGGATGTCCCACGGCATTACCTCCCGACACCCATTGAATCACCACCATATTATATATACGGAGAAATCGACAAAAACAAACTCATCTGTCTGTATTTTCACGATTTTATCGGCTAAAGTACCGGAAAACAAGGGCATCAGCATCACAATCCACATGTTGTAAGGATGTACACGATGAAACCGTTTGTTTTGCTTATCAAGCCATGCCGTTTTCACAGGGATTGCATTTCTCTATCGCAAATGCCACCTTTAGATTGATGGAAGTATCAGCCGGATGAAATTTTTAGCCCATTCCATCCTCACGGATGAGCTTGGCAAACTGCAAAAATACCTCAAAAGAAAAGGGACAAAGGTTTGGCTATTCTTATGAAAAGGCTTAATTTTGCATCCATTACTGCGCAAGAACGTAGGCTTTTGAGACACTTCGACAGCGCAAGACACCAGAAAACAGAAACAGACATGAATACTTTTGCAAGAATCATAGCAGAGACCCTACAATTGAGGGAGCTCTACGTGGCCCAGACCTTGGCACTGATAGACGAGGGATGTACCGTGCCCTTTATCAGCCGATACCGTAAGGAGAAGACTGGCGGCATGGACGAGGTGCAGATTGGGCAGATAGCCGACTGGAACAGCAAGTTGCATGAACTGGCAAAGCGCAAGCAAACCATCGTGAAAACGATTACCGAGCAAGGGAAGATGACCGGCGAACTGCAACGGCGCATCGACCAATGCTGGAACGCCACTGAGATAGAAGACCTCTATCTGCCCTACCGGCCCAAGCGGCGCACAAGGGCTCAGGTGGCACGCGAAAAGGGATTGGAACCGCTTGCCACTATCCTCATGCTGCAACGTGAGCACGACATACGAGGCTGTGCGCGTAGATTTGCCAAGGATGGATTGGACGTAGAGGGGGCATTGGCTGGAGCCAAGGACATTATCGCCGAGACGGTCAGTGAGGAAGAGGGGTCGAGAAACAGCGTAAGGGGCGAATTCAGGCGGCATGCCATCATCTCTTCCAAGGTGGTGAAAACCAAGGCCGACACCGACGAGGCGGCCAAGTTTGCCGACTATTTCGACTGGTCCGAACCATTGCACCGCTGCTCTTCGCATCGCCTACTGGCCATGCGTCGCGGAGAACAGGAAGGGATGCTCCGCGTGGGCATATCGGCCGACGATGACAACTGCGTGGAAAAGCTCAAGCGCCATTACGTGCATGGGTACGGAGACTGTCAGCGGTTGGTGGGCGAGGCTGTGGAAGATGCCTACAAGCGATTGTTGAAACCAGCAATTGAAAATGAATTTGCAGCTGCATCCAAGGCCAAGGCCGATGAGGAAGCCATCAAGGTTTTTGTGGAAAACCTGCGCCAATTGCTGTTGGCAGCGCCGCTGGGAGCCAAGCGGATATTGGCCATTGACCCAGGCTATGCCAACGGCTGCAAGACGGCCTGCATCAACGAGCAGGGCAATCTGCTCCACCACGAGATTATCTATCCCCACAAACCTCAGGAACGCACGCTTCAGGCTCAACAAGCGATTCTGCAGATGGTGAAGAAATACCAGATAGAAGCCATCGCGATAGGCAACGGTACTGCCAGCAGAGAGACCAAGGAACTGGTGGACCGTCTTGCACTGGGAGCGAGCGTTCCTGCCTATGTGGTGAGCGAGGATGGCGCTTCCATCTACTCTGCCTCGAAGATTGCCCGTGAGGAGTTTCCAGACAAAGATGTGACCGTGCGCGGTGCCGTCTCCATCGGCCGCCGGTTGATGGATCCACTGGCCGAACTGGTGAAGATAGACCCGAAGAGCATCGGTGTAGGACAATACCAGCACGATGTTGACCAGACGCTTTTGAAACACGCGCTCGACCAGACCGTGGAGAGTTGTGTAAACCGCGTGGGCGTAAACCTGAACACCGCCAGCACCTCGCTGCTCACGTATGTCAGCGGACTGGGACCCGCGCTGGCCAAAAATATCACCGAATACCGCTCTGAGCACGGCGCCTTTACCTCGCGTAGCCAGTTGAAGAAAGTGCCAAAATTGGGGCCTGCCGCTTTCCAACAGTGTGCGGGGTTCCTGCGCATCCCGGGAGCCAAAAACCCGTTGGACAACAGTGCGGTGCATCCCGAAAGTTATGCGGTGGTGGAACGGATGGCCAAAGACCAAGGCATGACTGTGGCAGAACTGATGAGGGACAAGGCTGCCCAACAGCGTATAGACATCCACAGATACGTAAGCGATACTACAGGGTTGCCCACGCTTACCGACATACTCGCCGAACTGGAGAAACCGGGGCGGGACCCACGCGGTGAAATGGAGGTTTTTGACTTTGACGACCGCATCAAGAGCATCGACGACCTGCAAGTGGGCATGATAGTGCCGGGCATCGTGACCAATATCACCAACTTCGGTGCTTTCGTGGACATAGGGGTGCATCAGGACGGACTGGTGCACATCTCCCAACTGGCCGACAGATTTGTCAGCGATCCCACAACCATAGTCAGACTGCACGAGCATGTACAGGTGAAAGTGATGGAGGTGGATCGCAGACGCGGGCGCATCAGCCTGAGCATGAAGCAGGCCCAACCCTAAGGATAAGGGATACAACACAATCAGTCTGGTTTCTCCTTGCAGGAAACCGGACTGATTGTGTTTTTGTTTAGTCAGCTACATACGCCCACATCACGGCAATAACCATCAGAAAGGCCAATAGACAGAGTACCGCGAAAAGCACTTGGGCGGTCAGTTTCCGAATCCGTTTGGCACGTAATGTCTTACGTTTGAAAACCTCAGACTCGTCTATTTCCTCCTCGTAGCGGTGACTATGGTGATAATTGTACATTGTTAAATTATAATCTTTGTCGTAGTTTATTCTAAGAATGGGCAAACCGTAGGCCACAGAGGCTAATCAGACAGCTTAGGTCTGCCATTTACGCGACAAAATTACCAACTTTATGACATATCACCAAATATTTTCTCAAATAAATGCTACCGTGAGGCCTGCCATGACGATGCTGACCATTGACATAAGCTTGATCAGGATGTTCAGGCTGGGACCGGATGTGTCTTTGAAGGGGTCTCCCACCGTATCACCCACGATGGTGGCTTTGTGACAGTCGGAACCCTTGCCGCCAAAGTTACCTTCCTCGACCATTTTCTTGGCATTGTCCCATGCGCCACCGGCATTGGCCATGAAGATAGCCAGCGTGAAACCGGCTGCCAAACCACCAACGAGCAGACCCAAGACTCCGGCTACACCGAGCAGGATGCCCACGATGATCGGGATAAGAATGGCGAGGAACGAAGGAACTATCATCTCACGCTGGGCCGAACGTGTAGAGATTTCCACACAGCGTCCATAGTCGGGCGTGGCCTTACCTTCCAAGATGCCCTTGATTTCACGGAACTGGCGACGGACCTCTTCCACCATACTCTGGGCTGCCCTGCCGACAGCACCCATCGTGAGGCCGCAGAAAAGGAAGGCTGCCATCGCGCCGATGAATGCGCCTACTATCACCTTGGGGTTCATCAGATTCACCTGGAAAAACTCCATGAAGTCAGGCATCTGCGCTGTCGTCGGGTCAAACACCTTACCGGCTGCATCCACGAATTGTGCGCCTTCGGCAACGGCTCTGGTCATGGCAATCTTGATCTCCTCTACGTACGAGGCCAACAGGGCCAGCGCCGTGAGGGCTGCAGAACCGATGGCAAAGCCCTTACCGGTAGCAGCAGTGGTGTTGCCGAGGGCATCGAGGGCATCGGTACGGTTGCGCACCTCCTTGCCGAGCTCGCTCATCTCTGCATTTCCTCCCGCATTGTCGGCGATAGGACCGTAGGCATCGGTAGCCAACGTGATACCCAAGGTGGAGAGCATACCGACAGCAGCGATACCGATACCATAGAGGCCCTTGCTGATGGAAGCGGCACTCATGGAGAGGTCGAAGCCATTGGCAAACAAGTAACTCAGCATGATGGCTACAGCGATGGTCACCACTGGCACACAGGTGCTGATCATGCCCGTGCCAATACCCTTGATGATGACTGTTGCAGAACCCGTCTGGCTGGCTTCGGCAATACTCTGGGTGGGCTTGTAGCTATGAGAGGTGTAATACTCGGTGGCTTGGCCTATCACAACGCCTGCCGCCAGACCGCTGACAACAGAGAAGCTCACGCCAATCCAGTTTTCTATACCCAACAAGTAAAGGATGACGAACGAGGCGATGGCTATGAGCACAGCGCTCACATTGGTGCCGACACCCAAAGAATGTAACAATTCTTTCATGCTGGCTCCCTCCTTGGTCTTGACAAGGAAGATACCGATAAGGCTCAAGAATATGCCCACGGCAGCGATAATCATCGGGGCAATGACCGCCTTGAGCTGCATGTCAACATTCATGGCAAAAGCTGTGGCACCCAATGCGGCCGTAGACAAGATACTTCCGCAATAGCTCTCGTACAGGTCGGCTCCCATTCCGGCCACATCGCCCACATTGTCGCCTACATTGTCGGCAATGGTAGCTGGGTTTCTGGGGTCGTCTTCAGGAATATCCTGCTCCACTTTGCCCACCAGGTCAGCACCTACATCGGCAGCCTTGGTATAGATTCCACCTCCTACACGGGCAAACAATGCCTGTGTAGAGGCACCCATACCAAAGGTAAGCATGGTAGTGGTAATGGTGATGAGCGCCATGTGGTCTCCCTGGTAGAAAGCGCTCAGTATGAGGAACCAAATGGCAATATCGAGCAAGCCGAGGCCGACTACTACCAAGCCCATGACAGCACCGGAGCGGAAGGCTATCTTCAGACCCTTATCCAAACTCTGACGGGCGGCATTGGCCGTGCGCCCTGAGGCGTAAGTGGCGGTCTTCATACCGAAGAAACCGGACAATCCGCTGAAAAGACCTCCTGTAAGGAAGGCAAACGGTACCCACGGATTTTGTACTTTCAGTACGTAGGCCATAAAGGCAAACAAGATGGCCAAAACGATGAAAACAATGAAAACGACACGGTACTGCTGGCGCAAATAGGCCATCGCACCTTTGCGTACATGTTCTGCAATGGTGCGCATACGCGGTGTACCCTCATCTGCTTGCATCATAGACCTGAAAAAGAAGTACGCCATACCCAACGCAACGACCGATGCAATAGGCACCAGCCAAAAAACAATAGGAATGTTCATGATAGTTTTGGTTTTTAGTTGTTGATATTTGGTTAATGGGACAAATATAAGAATTATTTTTGACAGCCCCCATGTTTTGGGAAAGTTTTTTCAGAGTTCCCTATAAAAAATATCTGATAAATCGTGGAATAGACCAACAGTACAGAAATGATACCATTAGATTCGTAAATGCCACCTTTACGGCGCTAATCATGGCATTTACGACTGCTAAATGCCGCATTTAGGTCAGCTACATGTCACTAATGCCTCCATGTTATCCTCACGCCCCCTTGTGGAACGGACAAAAAAAAGACAGCCGCCGATGTCTCCATTCATGCGGGACAACGGCGGCTGTATGAAAATCCATCGTCGACAGCAGTCTGCTGGCTTACTCAGGACTCTTGAATTTATCACCCGTCTCGTTGACAAGACGCTTGGCGTATGCAGCCGGGAAGCCAACTCGCTGCACACGGGCACCCAAACCGGTCTTCGTGCGCAGGAAACGGCGACCCTCTGTGGGCTTGACGGTCATATCATTGAACTTGACAATGAGGAACACGGCCAATTCTTTCCATGTAGCCAGCATCTCCTGTGCCTTGACATTGCTGTAATCGTTCAGATACTTCAGGGCTGCAGCCTTGTCGGTATCGTACAGGCTCTTGGCCTTGGCCTCTACAGCTGCCTGTTGGGCAAAATAGCTCTGTTCCAGACTGTCGCGCACTTCCTGCAAAGTGGGGAACATCTGGCTGTAACGTGGGTAAACCATGTTGCTGACCCAGTTGCATACCCAGAAAGCATTCTTGTCTGAGAAAGTCACAGCATCGGCACCCGGCGTGTTGTAACATTCGGGCTGCACGGTGTTACCACAGTACACGGGGGTATAGGCTACCATGTTGCCATCGTCGTTGCCAAACCACAGCACACCACCAATCTCACGCGGAAGCCATGCACGCATCTGACTCACATAACTGAAGGCCGACTGCTGGGTACTGGTAGGACGCTCGTTGAAATACTTCTTGCCGTCTACCGTAAAGGACAGCGGTGTAGGACGATACGGCATCTGCCAGATTCCGCCTCCCATATCAAGCGTGTCGGTGGCCAGCGGCGTACCCTCGTAGTGGTCGCGCATGCAGGCCTGTACCTCCTGGATGCTCACTTTGTGGTCGGGCACAATCCAGAGCGGCATATCCTCGGCATTGGGGTCTTTGCCAAGCGCCCAAGGAAGGTATCGGTCAAAGCCTTTGTCAAAATGGCGGAAGAAACTCCAAACCCGGGCGTCACAGAAACGACGACCGCCAAAATCGGGAGCTGCATAAACCTGCTTCCAAGAAAAATCAGCATCCTTACCATCATACCAGCCTTTGCTGCGGGCAAACTTGATGACGTCTTTGGCGTAAAGCACGTTTTGCTTGTCCTTCATGTCAAATTTTCCGATACGACTTTGGTTGGCATGGGCGCAGATGGCATCGTCAGGGATGCGGATGGCTACCCAAACCACACCCTTGGAACCGGGGCCCTTGCCCATCATCTCCATGATCCATGCCTCATTGGGATCGCAGATGGTAAATGTCTCACCACTACTGTTGTAGCCGTAGGTCTGGGCCAGTGTGGTCATCACCGTAATGGCCTCGCGAGCAGACTTGGAACGCTGCAACGCCACATATATCAGACTGCCATAATCGAAGATACCGGTCGTGTCCACCATCTCCTCGCGACCTCCGTAAGTCGTTTCACCGATGGTGACCTGATACTCGTTGATATTGCCGATTACATTGTACGTAACGGGAGCCTCTGGTATCTCTCCGTGATACTCATGGGTGTCCCAATCATAGATTTGACGCATCGTACCCTTGGCATGGGTACCCGCCGGATAATGCGCCAAACCAATAAACATACCGTAGTCATCGGCATTGTACGTGCAGATAACAGAACCGTCTGTCGAGGCTTTCTTGCCAACGATGAAGTTGGTGCAGGCAAATCCAGCCACCGCCATCAGTGTGCAAACCGTTAAAAGAAATAGTCTCCTCATATCCATCATATAAAGGTGTGAATACTATCAACAAGCCTTGAAACTCATGTCAAGACCCTTGACAGAGTGGGTCAAAGCACCCACAGAGATGAAATCTACTCCCTGCTCGGCATAATCGCGAATGGTATCGATGGTGATATTGCCGCTCGATTCCACCTCGTAGCGGTGGTTGATGATATCTACAGCCTTCTTGGTATCAGCAACCGTAAAATTGTCGAGCATGATACGATTCACGCCGCCACAATCCAATACCTGCTGGAGTTCATCGAAGTTGCGTACCTCTATCTCTATCTTGAGGTCAAGGTTCTTGGCCTTGAGGTATTCGTGGCAACGGTTGATGGCATTGGCGATACCACCGGAGAAATCGACATGGTTGTCCTTGAGAAGAATCATGTCAAAGAGTCCAATGCGGTGATTCATGCCGCCACCTATCTTCACGGCCTGCTTTTCGATCATTCTCAGGCCGGGCGTTGTCTTTCGGGTGTCGAGCACATGGGCTCCTGTACCTGCAATGCGTGCCACGTACTTGCTGGTCATCGTCGCAATGCCACTCATGCGCTGCATGATGTTGAGCATGAGCCTCTCTGTCTGCAGCAACGACTGGATCCTGCCTGTCACCACCATCGCGATGTCGCCCGGTTTTACGGCAGCACCGTCGTTGATGAGCACCTCGACCTCCATCGTAGGGTCAAAGCGGTTGAACACCTTCTTTGCCAGCTCCACGCCGGCCAACACGCCCTGTTCCTTAATCAACAGATGCGATTTTCCCATTGCCGCTTCGGGTATACAGCACAAAGTGGTATGGTCTCCGTCACCGATATCCTCGGCAAAAGCCAAGTCTATCAGTCTGTCTTCCAATTCGTTTACACTTAACATGATAAATATCCTTTCTTTATTTGTTGATAACTCGTGGTGCAGCAGCGTCCTTGGGTGCAGGACGCATCATTCCCCCGTTACGGGGAGGCGGAAGCGGACGGGCATCAGGCTCCATCGGCTTCAGTGCCGTGTCTTGGGGTATCGGGGCGGGTGCCATATCCGTTTTGCGAGGTGCTGGCACCGACTCTTTCTTGCTCGTGTGCATACGTATCAGTTGTATCCGATTGATGAACATGAGCTGGAGCGTGGTCTTAGACTCCATGTCGCTCTGGCTCTTGGCCAAGACGAAGTAGCCTTTCACCTCCTTGATACCTAAGCTGTCCCTGTCTTTGAGCGACAAACTATAATGATTGGTCGACGACATCTGGCAAGAAGTGGAGGCAACGCTGTCGTTCTTGAACTTGACGACAAGCATAGCACAGCCGTTGCGCATGCCGTCTTGATAGATGAAATTGCAATCGAAATTGAGGATGATATTGTCTCCCGCATGGAACGCAGTATCGGCCTTGATGCGATAGCTCTGCTGGTTGAAAGGCACTTGCGGCATCAGCACAATAGACCTTCCTCCCTTCCATACATTGGCCGTATCGCCCGTAGACGACAGGGTGCCGTAGGTGTTGAGGTCTGACGCAGAAATACCGAGCACCTGAGCCTCGTCCTTGAAGCGGTCTCCCAACCGGCTATAGATCTTTTTCAGTTCGTCAGTATGGCGCATGTAATAGGTCAGCGAGGCATCAAACTCCTCTTGGGTAACATGATGTTTCCGCAATACGGCATCTTCGTACACACGCTGGTACACCCCACGGTCGGGTTCACGGCTCGCCATACTCTGTGCGAGATGATAGTCGTACAGTACATCCTCCATCTTGCCTTGAGAAATGATACCCTTCGGCAGAGAGGGCTTACAGCCCACGCACACCGTCAGCGCCATGAGCACCATGACCATATAGTAAACCGCCATTCTCATCTTCTACTCCTCCTGTTTTTCGCCCTTAGCTGGTTCTTCGCCCTGCTTGGCTGGTGACAAAGAGATGGTTTCCAACTCACGACGGCAGAAACACAGCACCAATACCACCCCTACGCTGATGCAGGCATCAGCAAAATTGAACACAGGCGAGAAGAATATGAACTCATCTCCACCCACCAACGGCATCCAATCGGGCCAGGTGGTGACAATCAGCGGAAAATAGAACATGTCAACGACCTTTCCCATCAGGAAATCGGCATATCCTGTCCCGAAAGGCACCACCGTGGAAACAGAAAACGGAGTGGAACTGTTGAAAATCAGCCCATAAAACATCGAATCGAAGATGTTTCCGGCTGCTCCAGCCAGTATCATCGACAAGAAGACGATATAGCAAGTGCGGGCGTGTGCCTTTACCTGCTTCCAGATGTAGTATCCGATGACGCTGATAGCCACGATGCGCAACAGGCTCAGCACAAACTTGTTGATAAAAGTCATGCCGTAAGCCATTCCGGAATTCTCGATGAAATCGATAAAAAACCAGTCTGTCACACGAATCGACTCGCCCAGATACATATTGGTCTTGACCCAAACCTTAATGATTTGGTCGATGACCAGCAGCACAACAATGAGCATCACAGACAGCTTGCCGTCTGTAAGCCAAGATTTCCATTTTCCCATCTCTTAGTGCTTACGTGCGTTTTTGGATGCCACACTCAGCGTGGCATGTGGAACCGCGCGCAATCTCTCTTTGGGGATAAGTTCTCCCGTCACCCTGTCTATACCATAGGTCTTGTTGGTGATACGAACCAAAGCGGCTTCCAATCCTTGGATAAACTTCTGCTGGCGTGCTGCCATGTTCACCAGTTCTTCCTTTGACTGCGTGAGACTACCCTCTTCGAGTGCCTTGTAGGTGGGAGAGGTGTCATCCACATCATTGGTGTCTTGGTTCATCAGCTGCCTCATCATCTTGTTGTAGCTATCTCGGGCAATCGCCAACTTATCATTGATGATGGTGCGAAATTCTTCCAGCTCTTCGTCTGTGTAACGTGTCTTCTTTTCCATATCATTATTGTTTGGAGATTGCCCATCCTTACAGAGACAAGGATGGGCAATATGCTGAGTTATGAGTTTCTTACTATCTGTATGTTCAGTTTGAAGTCGTCGAAGTCCACCTCAGTACCATTGTTTTGGGCGATAGTGATACTGTCGGCCAAAACCTGGGTCTTGATGTAGTCGCAGAATGCGGAGATGGCGGCATCGGTCTGTTCGTTAGGAGCCACCTTCACCTCGATGCGGTCCACGATTTCCAATCCGGCATCCTTGCGCATGTTCTGGATGCGGTTGATCAGCTCACGGGCCATACCTTCATTGCGCAGCTCGTCGGTAAGTTCCACTTCCAGCGCCACAGTGAGGTTACCCTCGTTGGAAACCAGCCATCCCGGGATATCCTCGCTGATGATCTCGACGTCCGCGCTGTCCACAGTCACCGGCTCTCCGTCTACGGCGAAACTGATGCTGCCAGCCGTCTCCAACGTGGCAATCTCCTCCTGACTGAGGGCAGCCATCTTCGCAGCCACACCCTTCATCATCTTGCCGTATTTCTTACCCATCACGCGGAAATTGCACTTCACCTTCTTCACCAGGAAGCCGGAATCCTCGACAAAGTCGATGGCCTTGACATTCACCTCGTTTTGTATCAAGTCCTTGACGGCAGCGATGTGTGCCCTCTGCTCCTCATCCACCGCCGGAATCATGATCTGGGCCAGCGGCTGGCGCACCTTGATATTCACTTTGCGGCGCAGGGCGAGCACCATCGAGGTAATCTTCTGGGCAATGTCCATCCGGGCTTCAAGCGACTTGTCGATGCAGTCGGTATCGGCTACGGGGAAGCGCTCCAAGTGTACACTGGCCAACTTGCCGCCCAAGTCCTGGTACAAGCGGTCAGCATAGAAGGGGGCGAAAGGAGCCAGCAGTTTGGCCACCGTCATCAGACAGGTGTACAAGGTATCGTAGGCATTGAGCTTGTCGCTGTCCATCTCTTTTCCCCAGAAACGTTTACGGTTGAGACGCACAAACCAGTTGCTCAGGTCGTCATTCACGAAGTCGTCGATCAGTCGTCCTGCCCGCGTGGGATCGTAGCTGTCGAGTTGCTTCTGCACACCCAATACCAGCGAGTTGACCTTGGAGATGATCCAGCGGTCGATTTCAGGACGCGCAGCGATCGGATCAGCTCCCTCCACATGGTCTGGGTCGAAACCATCGACATTGGCATAGAGCGCGAAGAAGCTGTACGTATTATATAAGGTGCCGAAGAACTTGCGGCGCACCTCATCCACGCCCTCCGGGTCAAACTTCAGGTTGTCCCAAGGCTCGCTGTTGGTCATCATATAGAAGCGGACAGGGTCAGCACCATATTTGTCCATCATCTCAAACGGGTCTGTCACATTGCCCACATGCTTGCTCATCTTGTTGCCCTTGGCATCGAGCACAAGGCCGGTCGAGATGACGTTTTTGAAGGCCACGCTGTCAAACACCATCGTGGCGATGGCATGCAGGGTGAAGAACCATCCGCGGGTCTGGTCGACACCCTCGTTGATGAAGTCGGCCGGAAAGAATGCGGGAGGTATGGGCGTTCCCTCGTAGCGCGAATGGATCATCGCGTCACGGTCGGCCTCGGTGCCGCTGGCCATAGCTCCCTCAAACGGATAGTGCAACTGTGCATAAGGCATAGAGCCACTGTCAAACCACACATCGATCAGATCGCTCTCGCGGTGCATGGGCTGGCCCTCGTCGTTGACCAAGACAATGTAGTCTACATAAGGACGGTGCAAGTCTATCTTGTCATAGTTTTCCTGTGAATAGTCGCCGGGAACGAATCCTCTGTCTTTGAGCGGATTACTCTGCATGACACCGGCGGCAACAGCCTTCTCGATCTCGTCGTAGAGTTCTTCCACGCTACCGATGCACTTCTCGTTGCGCTTGTCGTCACGCCAGATGGGCAGCGGGGTACCCCAGAAGCGTGAGCGCGACAGGTTCCAGTCGTTCAGATTCTCCAGCCAGTTGCCGAAACGGCCGCTGCCTGTCGACTCAGGCTGCCAGTTGATGGTCTTGTTCAGTTCCACCATGCGCTCCTTCTTGGCCGTGTCTCTGATAAACCACGAGTCCAGAGGATAGTACAGCACCGGTTTGTCGGTACGCCAGCAGTGCGGATAGTTGTGCACATGCTTCTCTATCTTGAAGGCGGTACCCTCCTGCTTCATCTCCATGCAGAGCACGATGTTCAGGTCTTCCGCTTTCTCAGACGCTTTCTTGTCCCACACGCCATTGGGGTTGTATTGGGGATCATAGGCGTTTTTCACATAGTCGCCGGCATGGTGTGCATAAGCCTCTTTGTCGACACACGCCTTCACAAAGTTGGCATCCAGCTCGTCCATGACGTAATACTTGCCCTGCAAGTCTACCATCGGACGACTCTCTCCCCGCTTCGACACCAAATAGAGTGCCGGCACGTTGGCATCCTTGGCCACCTTGGCATCATCGGCACCGAATGTAGGTGCAATGTGTACGATACCTGTACCGTCTTCGGTCGTCACATAATCGCCGAGGATGACGCGGAACGCCTGAGCTTCCATCTCCACGTAGCGGTCGCGCCCTGTCTCCGTGGTGAAGACCTTATCAGGGTGCTCGGCGGCATAGTCGTTGACAAACTGCGGGGCCAGGTCGCCCATCTTCTCCACAGGCTTCACCCAGGGCATCAGCTGTCGGTAACGTATGCCCTCCAGATCCGTGCCCTTGTAGTGGGCTATCACCTTGTAGGGCACATACTTGTCGCCACGCTTGTACTCAGGCAGTTCGCCACCGTCTGTGATGTTTCCCTCGGGTGCCAGGTAGGCGTTGACGAGCGCCTCTGCCATGATAAGGGTCATCGGCTGCTCATTGTAGGCATTGTATGTCTGGATGGCCACATAGTCTATCTTCGGACCCACGCACAGTGCCACGTTAGAGGGCAGGGTCCACGGCGTGGTGGTCCATGCCAGCAGGTAGGGTGTGCCCCATGCGGTCAGCTTGTCGGCATCTGCAGCAATCTTGCCGAAGTCTGTGATAACAAACTGTGCCGTCACCGTGGTGTCCTTCACGTCGCGGTAGCAGCCAGGCTGGTTGAGCTCATGGCTCGACAGACCCGTACCGGCCGCAGGACTGTAAGGCTGGATGGTGTAGCCCTTGTAGAGCAGGCCTTTGTTGTAGAGCTGCTTCAGAAGCCACCACAGCGTCTCGATAAACTTGTTGTCGTACGTGATATAGGGATGGTCCAAGTCTACGAAATAACCCATTTCCTCGGTCAGCTGGCGCCATTCCTGTGTAAACTTCATCACATTCTCGCGGCACTTGCGGTTGTAGTCCTCCGTGGAAATATATTTGCTCGACGCCTTGTTGTCAATATCCTTCTTGGTAATGCCCAGCTCTTTCTCTACGCCAAGTTCTACGGGCAGTCCGTGGGTGTCCCATCCGGCCTTGCGGTGAACCTGAAAGCCCTGCATGGTCTTGTAACGGTTAAAGGTGTCCTTGATGGAACGAGCCAAAACATGGTGAATGCCAGGGTGGCCATTAGCAGAGGGAGGACCCTCGAAGAATATGAATTGGGGTGCTCCGTCTCTCTCGTCAATACTTCTGTGGAAGATGTCATTACGCTCCCACTCAGCCAATACTTCCTTGTTGGTTTCCACAAGGTTTAACCCGTTGTGTTCGGCAAATTTCTTAGCCATATACGCTTATATTTTGTTCTATATACTTATTATTAATGTGCGCAAAGGTACACAAAATCGATGATATGAACAAATTATAGACTGTTTTTTATCGATTCTTACAAAGGAAGGCAAGGGGCTGCCACGGCATGCTGTTGCCCCATACGGCTCTGAAAAACATATCCGCAAAGGTGATGTTGTATGATTTTTTTGCTTGCTTGGGCTCTATTTTCTCGGTGTATATTTATGCAACGCCATTAGAGAACAGCGCCTGTTTATGCACTTTTTGAGCAGCCATAACAAGGAAGAAACAGGGCAAAGAGACCGTAATCAGGCAGATTATTTGACAAAAAGTGCATAAATTGGTTACATTGAAAGGCCAAACCTGCCCAATTGGGCAGGCTACAGGAGGGAAGGAAGCCCCATTTTCGACATTTTAGTCACCGTTTTGCACCCGCCAAAAACCACCCTTTCGGGGGCTAAAGATGGCATTTAGCTGCGCAAAGGTCACCTTTAGCCTCAAAATGGGGCTTTTCACACGCTCCAAGAATGGCGACCGAAGCGCCCATGTGACGCTTTCCAGCTGCACATCGACATGTTTCACCCTACCGACTTGCATAAATATACACTTATTCTATCAGAGCCAACATCCATGTCTTATACATATTTTGTCCATTTTTTTCTTATCCATTCCGTATCCGTCCATTGAGATGATACTCAAATAGCGATGAACCAATGGACATGATGGAATTGAGGTGTTGTACCATCACCCTATCCCTCTCTCGCCACACGAGAGAATGTGTCTGACAGGCATAAGGGCACAGTATGACAAACCGATGCACTATAAACGAATGTAAATTTAGGCTTGTAGCCGTTTAAGAGCCGTTAATGGGCGAATTTGAACTGTTAAAATGAAATAAACATAGTGGACAAAATGGCAGATTAACAAACTTTGCGCCTATATTTGCACTGCTTTTCAGCAAGCAGGCGCAGCCAAATTGCGCCCTATCCACAAAGTAGCAAGAACAAGAAACAATTAAAAAAAACAAGAATGAAAAAGTATTCTAATTATCTGTTTGGAGCCATGTGCCTGGTAGCACTTGCATTCTCGGCAGGCTCATTCATGAAGGTGAACGCCGCATCCTCGAGCGTAGCTGTGGCAGGACAACCGGTAGACCTCACCTACGCGGCAGAAAAATCTCTGCCCGCCGTGGTACATATTAAATATGTACAGAACTCAAAGGTGCAGACGGTGGATGTCCCGGCAAATCCCTTTGGCGACTTTTTCGGCGATTTCTTCGGCTTTGGCGGCAATGGAGGCACCCGCAAGCAGCAGATACAGACCCCCAAGAAACAAGCTATGGGTTCTGGTGTCATCATCTCTGCCGATGGCTATATTGTCACCAACAACCACGTGGTGGAAGGTGCTGACGAACTTACGGTAACCTTGTATGACAACCGCGAGTTTTCGGCCCGTATCATTGGCAACGACCCCTCTACCGACTTGGCACTTATCAAGGTGAACGGCAACAACCTGCCAACCCTCCCCATTGGAGACTCTGACAAGCTGAAGGTGGGCGAATGGGTCATCGCTGTGGGCAACCCCTACGGACTGAACAATACGGTAACCGCAGGTATCGTGAGTGCCAAGGCCCGCTCGCTCTATGCTTCGCAGAACGGAGTGGAGAGCTTCATCCAGACCGATGCAGCCATCAACCAGGGCAACTCCGGCGGCGCACTCGTCAACACACAGGGCGAACTGGTGGGAATCAACGCCATGCTCTACTCACAGACTGGCGCCTTTACAGGATATGGTTTCGCCATCCCCACTACCATTATGAACAAGGTGGTTGACGACCTCAAGAAGTACGGTACTGTACAGCGCGCATTCCTCGGCATACAGGGCGGTGACCTGCTCAACCAAATCAATGCCGACAAAGACCAAGGCAAGGAAGTGGACTATGGCACTAACGAGGGCGTATATGTATCTAAGGTGGATCCCGACGGTGCCGGTGCAGAGGCTGGACTGAAAGACGGCGATGTCATCACCGCTATCGACGGCAAGAAGATTACAAAGATGGCACAGTTGCAAGAGATTATGGCCAACAAACGCCCCGGCGACAAGCTCTCTCTCACCTACCTCCACAACAAGCAGAAAGCCACGAAGACCGTAACGCTCAAGAATGCACAGGGCAACACCAAAGTGGTGAAGACTGCTGATCTGGATGTGCTGGGCGGAACTTTCGCTCCTATCAGCGCAAGCACCAAAGAGCAGCTGGGTATCACCTACGGATTGGAGGTGGTCAAGGCTGGTACAGGAGCTATCAAGAAAGCCGGCATCGAAAAAGGATTTGTCATCATGCAGGCCAACGATACGCCTATCCGCACGACCGACGACCTGCAGGCCGTGGTGAAGAAAGCCTCGACCAGCAAAGACCCAGTACTCTACATCAAGGGTATGTGGCCGACTGGCAAGCGCGACTACTTCGCCGTACAGGTGAACTGATAATAATACGTGAAAAAGGAGGGTGCAACGGTCAATT
Organism: Bacteroidales bacterium; assembly: GCA_004554665.1. Classification (GTDB taxonomy): domain Bacteria; phylum Bacteroidota; class Bacteroidia; order Bacteroidales; family Bacteroidaceae; genus Prevotella. The sequence continues at coordinate 5,090 of SFKY01000033.1, read as the reverse complement.
GCACCCTTCTTTGCGTAAATAATGCGAAAAATGTTTGCACATGTAAAGCAAAAGCGTTACATTTGCAATTGGTCTAAAAGAGGGAAAGCCTAATGAGACAGCTGAAAATCACAAAATCGATAACGAATCGGGAGAGTGCATCGCTCGACAAATACCTGCAGGAGATTGGTCACGAAGAACTGATCTCTGTAGAGGAAGAAGTGGAACTGGCACAGCGAATCAGGAAAGGGGACAGGAAAGCACTGGAGAAGCTGACGAGGGCCAACCTGCGATTTGTCGTATCAGTTGCCAAGCAATACCAGAACCAAGGACTGAGTCTTCCGGACCTTATCAACGAGGGAAACTTGGGACTGATCAAAGCCGCAGAGAAGTTTGACGAGACCCGTGGTTTCAAATTCATCTCGTATGCAGTATGGTGGATTAGGCAAAGCATCCTGCAGGCTATCGCCGAGCAGAGCCGTATCGTGCGCTTACCGCTCAATCAGGTAGGTTCTGTGAACAAAATAACAACCATGCTCAACAAGTTTGAGCAGGAAAACGAGCGCAAACCGAGCCTCGACGAGATTGCCGACAAGGTGGATTTGCCCGAAGACAAGATAGAGGACGCGCTCAAGGTCAACGGGCGGCATACCTCTATCGACGCACCGCTGATAGATGGCGAGGAAAACAGTCTGCTCGACATTCTCCCCAACATCGATACACCGCAGGCCGACAACGAACTGGTGCTGGAGTCGCTGCGCGAAGAGATTGGCAGAGCACTCTCCACCCTCTGTGAGCGGGAACGGAAAATCATAGAGGCTTTCTTCGGTATAGGCCAACCAGAACTTACGCTCGAAGAGATTGCCGACCGCTTCGGTCTCACCCGTGAAAGGGTGCGCCAAATCAAGGAAAAGGCCATCCGTAGGCTACGCCACAATACGAAGAACAAGCTTCTGAAATCGTATTTGGGGCGCTAAACCAGACCACACAATATTGATATAAAAGATGAATAAGATTCTTACCATTTTGTTTGCGGGTTTCTGCCTCGCATACACCCTACCTGCCAGTGCTGTAAGCAACGATAAGACGACAGTCTATGTATTTGGCTTTTCTGCTTCGTTTAATGACTCAACCGTATATTTCACGGATATACAGCAGTTGGACGGTGTCTATGTAGGCCGCAAGACCCACTTCCTGACAGACAGAGACCTATATGCAGCACAGTTGCGCGACTTTCTGTCAGAAAGGGGCGAACCCAACCGCGTGTGCGTCATCTCCTTTGCCGAGAAGCGTAAAGACGTGGAGAAAAAATTTGTACAACTGAAGAAGAAATACCTCAAAGATGGCATCTATGATGTGAAATATCTGGCTGCCAACGAATTTCAGTTTCAGCTGATTGATTCGGAAGAACCTGCACAAGAGCCAACCAAGGTGGAGAAAAAGAAAGAAAAGAAAGCCAAAGAAAAGGAACAAGGCGACAAGCCTCGTGGCGGTAAGGGTGGCAAGCCACATGGTGGACACAACGGAGCTCCCCGGCCATGAACCAGGTACACTACTTCTCTATAGCCGAACTATCCATTAAGCTCATCTTCAAGGAAGGTGGGCTTAATTCAATGTCACTACTTCCCTCTTTTGAGCCGTTCCGCGTCGATGAACCTCAAGGCGAACTGTTTTTCGAACTTACCATCGACGATGACGTTCGCCCTATACCTAAGGAGAAGCGTGAACGCATACGGACTTTCGACACGGGCAATGGCGACACCATCGTAGACCGTGCCGACGACGGTAGCTACCAGTTTATCGTCAAAGACCTCAAGGGTGCCGGGTGCAGTCTGCTGGTCACAGACCCTACATTCACCCACTGCCGATGTGCCCTCAACGGGAGTTACGACATGCGCTGTTTTGGGCTCAATAATGCGCTGATGCTCATCTTTGCCTTTGCCGGCAGCCAGCGGGAACTGGTGCTGATGCACGCCTCGTTAGTGAGAAAAGACGGAAAGGGCTATGCCTTTATCGCCAAGAGCGGTACCGGAAAGAGCACACAGGTGAGCCTGTGGCTCCGGCACATACCGGGATGCGACCTGATGAATGACGACAACCCCATCGTGCGCCTGATAGACGAGACACCCTATATCTATGGCAGTCCGTGGAGCGGCAAGACACCCTGTTACCGCAACGTGAAAGCCAAGCTCGGCGCCATCACCCGCATAGACAGGGCACCGGCCAACAGCATCGAACGCCTTACCTCGATTGCCGCCTTTGCCTCGGTGTTGCCTTCGTGCTCCGCCATGAAGTGGGAATCATGCATATACGATGGCATTGTCAACACCATTACCCGCATTGTGGAGAGCACTCCTGTATACACTTTGCATTGTTTACCCGATAAAGAAGCTGCCCTGCTATGTCACAACACGATATCGAAGTAAAAGAAATACAGTTTGCCAATGCCCAGCTGTTGCCGGAAATCGTGCAGCTGATGGACGAGGGACATACCGTAACCCTCAGACTGAGGGGGTACAGCATGCGCCCGTTTCTGGAAGACAACAGAGACAAGGCACTATTGGCCAAAGCCAAGGACATCAATCTGGGCGATGCCGTGCTGGCCGAGATAGAACCGGGCCGCTATGTGCTCCACCGCATCATTTCCATCAAAGGTGACGAGGTAATCTTGCGCGGAGACGGCAATGTAGGGGTAGAGCACTGTCACCGCAATGATGTCAAGGGGTTTGCGATAGGTTTTTACCGCAAAGGAAGAAAGAAGATAGACAAGACCAACAGTTTCAAGTGGCGCTTTTACTCGCTCGTGTGGTGTCTCCTGCTGCCCGTCCGCCCCTATCTCCTTGCGGCCTACAGACGATTGTGGCTTACACATTTTAAACCGATATAACAAGTACAATGAGAGTAAAGAAAGGTTTTACGCTCCGCACGATATGCGGAGAAAGCATCTTGCTTGCCGAGGGCAAGGAGAACATAGACTTCAGCGATATCATCAGCATGAATCCAACTGCTGTCTATCTGTGGAAGAGCGTGCAAGACAAGGATTTCACCGCCGAAGACTTGGCCCGTTTGCTCACCGACCAATATGAGGTAGACGAGGCAACAGCATTGGAAGATGCCAACGAACTGGCCGGCCAGTGGAAGAAGGCCGGCATAGTAGAAGACTAATACGCACATCAGCCTGCATAGCGCACACAGGGTGCCGCTTTGCAGGCTGATGAGTTTATGTATCGGATTTTAAAGTATCCTTGTGGGTGACAGCTATGAAAGTATGAGTACCCTACCCTTTTCTTTGTAGCACCTCCTGTAAGAACTTATAGGTATATCCTTGGCCACACCTGGCCACTTCCTCTGGTGTGCCTTGTGCCAAGATGCGACCTCCTCCGCGGCCTCCTTCAGGGCCGATGTCGATGATATGATCCGCTAACTTGATAACATCCAGATTGTGCTCAATAATCAGCACCGTGTTGCCCTTGTTCACCAACCTTTGCAGCACATCCATCAGGATACGGATATCCTCAAAGTGTAGGCCAGTAGTCGGCTCGTCAAGAATAAACAAAGTCTTGCCCGTATCTTTTTTGGCCAGCTCTGTAGCCAGCTTCACGCGCTGGCTCTCGCCGCCAGACAGCGTAGTGCTCGACTGTCCTAAACGAATATAGCCAAGTCCCACATCCTGTAAGGTCTTGATTTTGGGAAGAATAGAGGGTACATTCTCGAAAAATTCCACCGCCTGATTGATGGTCATATCAAGCACATCGGCGATGGACTTGCCTTTGAAGCGCACCTCCAAGGTCTCTCGGTTATAGCGTTTGCCGTGACACACCTCGCAAGGTACGTACACATCGGGCAGAAAATTCATCTCTATGGTTTTGTAACCATTTCCACTGCATGCCTCACAGCGTCCTCCTTTCACGTTGAAGGAGAAACGGCCGGGCTTGTAGCCACGTATCTTAGCCTCGGGAAGGTTGACATAGAGGCTACGGATATCGGAGAAAACACCCGTGTAGGTAGCAGGATTGCTGCGGGGTGTCCGCCCTATCGGACTCTGGTCTACCGTGACTACCTTGTCTATCAGTTCGATACCCTCTATACTGTCATAGGGCATCGGCTTCTTGAGAGCACGATAGAAGTGATGGGCCAAAATAGGCTGAAGTGTCTCGTTGACCAATGTAGACTTGCCCGAGCCGCTCACTCCGGTCACGACAATCAGTTTTCCCAACGGGAATGACACATCTATCCCTTTCAGGTTATTGCCCCGACAGCCGTGCAACGTGATGCATTGTCCCTTGCCCTCGCGCCGATGATCGGGCAAAGTTATGCTGCGCACACCGTTCAGGTACTCAGCGGTGATGGTGTGGGTCTGCAACATTGCTTCGGGCGTGCCTTGGAAGACCACCTCGCCACCTTTGCGACCGGCTTTCGGGCCTATATCCACTATCCAGTCGGCAGCCCGCATCATATCCTCGTCGTGCTCGACAACAATAACTGTGTTGCCCAAGTCGCGCAACTCTTTGAGGGAATGGATAAGTCGCTGGTTGTCACGCTGATGGAGCCCGATACTCGGTTCATCGAGGATATACAGCACATTGACCAGCTGGGTTCCTATCTGTGTGGCCAGACGGATGCGCTGACTCTCACCGCCCGAAAGTGAAGCCGACTGACGATTGAGAGAAAGATAATCCAGTCCGACCTCCAATAAGAAATTGACACGGGTAATCAGCTCTTTGATGATTTCGGAAGCAATCTTCTGTTGCTGGCTGTCCAAGTGTTCCTCGACATGTGATAGCCAATCGTGCAAGTCGACCATATCGAGATTGGCCACCTCGGAGATATTCTTATCCCACATTTTATAAGCCAGCGATTCCCTTTTCAGGCGTTGTCCCTTACATTCCGGACAAGTCACCAGTGCCAAGAACTGCTCTGCCCACTTCTGTCCCGTGGCCGATTCATCATTCTCCATCACGTCTTTAAGATACTTGATGACACCATCGAATGTGACGAAATAATCACTCGACGTATGTACCAGGTCTTTGGAAATCCGCACATTCTCCATAGAACCATAAAGAATTTCCTGCATGGCATCTTGCGGAATATCTTTGACAGGAGTCTTGATG
>SFKY01000105.1 GCA_004554665.1 Bacteroidales bacterium | reverse complement strand
TATTACATTCATGTTGCCCATTTTTTTTACAAATGTTTTTTCCTCTTTGACCAGTTCTTCTTCCTGAATCCCATCGCCTGTTGACACGCTTGTCCGGCAACCTATAGGTAGTGTCATGTCGTTAGGCAAAGCGATATTACATTTTTGTCTTCTCAAAAGCTAATCTTTCGTCGCCATTGGCAAGATGGATGATGCCGCAATAGTCGAATCCGTTTCTTGCTAATAGTTTTCTCATGATACGATTGTCCCTGTGAGTATCTATCCGTATGTGTGACGTGCGGGAAAAACAATAGCTGAGTACATCCGACAGGACGCCGTGCGCCTGTGGAAGGCTGGCAATGCGGTGTATTACATAGTAGGGGGTGTCGTGACGCCATGCGCCGTTGTAGATCAGGTGATAAGTAGGGTCGGGGCCTGCTATCAATGCGAATGTCGCTACTGGCTCCGCCTGGTCCATGACCAGATATGCGTTGCCATTAGCGACATCCTGTATGATGGTTTCCTGTTTGGGATATCCTTCTTCCCACTGATGCAGATTGCCATCAGCCCGCATGATGTGCCGGCCGCTGTCTATCAGCCTCATGATAGTCTCAATGTCGGCAGCAGTGGCCCTGCGGATGGTTCTCATCAGTGTGCGGAGGTAAACTCTTCGAGGAAACGGGTATCGTTTTCCGAGAACATGCGGAGGTCGCTCACACGGTATTTGAGGTTGGTGATACGCTCCACACCCATACCAAAGGCATAACCCGTGTAGACACTGCTGTCTATACCGCAGGCTTCCAGCACATTGGGGTCTACCATTCCGCATCCGAGTATCTCTACCCATCCCGTATGCTTGCAGAATCCGCATCCCTTGCCGCCGCAGATATGGCAGCTGATGTCCATCTCCGCACTGGGTTCGGTGAACGGGAAGTAGCTTGGGCGCAGTCTGATCTTCGTGTCGGCGCCAAACATCTCACGCGCAAAGGTGAGCAATACCTGCTTCAGGTCGGTGAAGCTCACGTTCTTGTCCACATACAGTCCCTCAACCTGGTGGAAGAAGCAGTGCGCGCGCGCCGAGATAGCCTCGTTGCGGTACACGCGACCCGGACAGATGATACGGATGGGCGGTTGGTGGCACTCCATGTAGTGCGACTGGTCGCCGGAAGTATGGCTCCGCAGCAGCATGTTCTTGGTTACGTCATTGGGATGCTGCTCGATGAAGAATGTATCCTGCATATCACGTGCCGGATGGTCGGCCGCAAAGTTGAGCATGGTAAACACATGCAGGTCATCGTCCACTTCCGGTCCCTCTGCCAGCGTGAAGCCCATGCGTGAGAATATGTCGATGATCTCGTTCTTGACAATGGTGAGCGGGTGTCTGGTTCCCAGGGCGATAGGGTAGGCCGTGCAGGTCAGATCCATATCGTTGTCGGTCACCTCGGCTGTCTCCACTTGCTCCTTCAGTTCGTTGATTTTTGCCAAAGCCACCTGCTTGAGTTCATTGATTTTCATGCCCACAGCCTTCTTGTCTTCAGCGGGCACATTCCTGAAGTCTGCCATCAGCGCAGTGATTTCTCCCTTCTTGCTCAGATACTTCAGCCTGAGCTGTTCCACCTCCTCGGCGTTCTGGGCAGTAAGCTCTGACACCTCGTGGAGAAGCGTCTCTATCTTTTCCAGTATCATATATTCGGTTTGTTGAAATTATAAATTTGTTGCAAAGGTAATATTTTTAGTGCAAAATAAAAAATATATCGAAATAAAGTTGTACTTTTGCACCGATTTGAGAGTGACCGGGCACAGCCGGTGATGCCGGTGCCAGCGCCCTGCATGGCACCCCACGGTTGTAGCAGGTTTTTCGGGTTGTTTATAAGAGTAGTAATAGAGATGAAAAAGTGTGCCTTGTTCTTCCTCATGGCGATAGTCGTGTCGATGGGCGTAGTCTCTACGTCGGGCTGCCAAGGCAGTAAGGTGAAGGATGTGGACAGTGTAATGACCGACTCTGTGACGACGGACACCGTGGTTGCGGACACACTGGAGCGCATGATTGAGGAGCAGCCTATGCCAAAGGCTGCCGACGAGCTTTTCGATGATTTCTTTTTCAATTTTGCTGGCAACCGCAAGCTGCAGGTGAAGCGTATCAAGTTTCCTTTGCCCGTGTATCGTGACGGCAAAGAGGAAAAGCATATCGCCAAGAAAGACTGGAAGGTGGACCACTTCTTCATGCGGCAGGAATATTACACCTTAATATTAGATAACAGGAAGCAGCTGGAGCTGGTCAAGGACACGGCTGTAAGCCATGTGGTGGTCGAAAAGGTGTTTTTCGACACCGAGACCGTGAAGCAGTATCTCTTTGACCGTGTGCAAGGCCTTTGGATGCTTAATGCCATACGTTTCGAGCCGATTGGGCGCAATTACAATGCCAGCTTCCTGGAATTCTATGACCGTTTTTCCACAGACAGTCTCTTCCAGATCGAAAGCATGGCCGAGGAAGTCACCTTCACGGCACCCGATCCTGACGACGATTTCAACACCATTACCGGCACCATAGAACCCGAACAGTGGCCTGCGTTCAGGCCAGAGCTCATCCCGTCGGGTGTCATCTACAACATCCGTTATGGCAAGCATCGTGGTGAGTCTGCCGGTAAGATCTTCATGGTGCGGGGTATTGCCAACGGTCTGGAGATGGAGATGGTCTTCCGCAAGGCAGGCCACGAATGGAAACTGGTCAAGTTTGACAGTTGACCCCCAGTCTCCACCGCTGTTTCCCCCGATTTTTGTCCCACCCCCTTTTTCTCCTTTTTAGGAATCGCTTCATGAAAGAATATAAAGACCATTCGCTGTTGCAGCACAATACGTTTGGAATAGATGTCCGCTGTCGTCGGTTGGTGGAGTATACCACAGCATCCGAGGCGCAGGCGCTGTGCCATGCCCTCACTGCTGCCGACTCCCCCTTGCTCATCATCGGTGCAGGCAGCAACCTGCTGCTCACGGCCGATTATCCCGGTACCGTCATCACCCCCGAAAACCGTTTCGAGATCCGTTTACGCACCGGGATGTCCGATGCCGGACACGTCTACATCGATTGCTGGGCCGGAACCACTTTCGACGATGTGGTGGCCTATGCTGTCGGCCACGGCTGGTATGGAGCTGAAAACCTGTCGCTTATACCCGGACAGGTGGGAGCCTCCGCGGTGCAGAATATCGGTGCCTATGGTGCCGAGGTCAAGGACATTATCCACGAGGTGAGGGCAGTGGAGATAGCCACGGGCGACGAGGTGGCCTTCAGTTGCGAAGAATGTGCGTACGGGTATCGCCAAAGCCGTTTCAAGCGCGACTGGCGCGACCGCTACCTCATCACATGGGTCACCTATCGGTTGGGCACCACCTTTGCGCCGAGGCTCGATTATGGCAATATCCGTGCCCGCTTGGAGGAGCAGGGTATCGTGGCACCCACGCCGCAACAGCTGCGAGACGTGATTATCGCCATCCGCAACGAGAAGTTGCCCGACCCGGCAGTAGAGGGCAATGCCGGCAGCTTCTTCATGAATCCCATCGTGCCGCGTGCCAAGTACGAAGCGTTGTGCAAGCTCTACCCCGACATGCCCCACTATACGGTAGATGCCGACCATGAGAAGATTCCGGCCGGATGGATGATAGACCAGTGCGGCTGGCGCGGGCGCACCGTGGGCCGGGTGGGCGTGCATGCCCGTCAGGCGTTGGTGCTGGTCAACCGTGGCGGTGCCACGGGGCAAGAGGTAGTGCACCTCTATCAGGCCATACAGCACGATGTAAGGGAGCGGTTTGGTATTGATATCCATCCCGAGGTCAATGTGAAGTGACCCTGTCCGATTCCTTCCCCGTTATCGTTTAGCCACATGCGTACTCCCATCACCTTTACCTTTCTCGGAACCGGCACCTCGGGCGGTGTGCCCTCCTTGGGCTGTTCCTGCCGTGTGTGCCGCAGTACCGATCCCCACGACAAGCGTCTCCGTGCTGCCGCCCTGGTGGAGCAGGGCGACACCCGCATCCTTATAGACTGCGGCCCCGACATCCGTGAGCAGCTCATGCCGCTGCCCTTCCGTCCGCTCACGGCCGTACTCCTTACCCACACCCATTACGACCATATTGGGGGCATAGACGATCTTCGCCCTTTCTCCGTCTTTGGCGATATCCCCATCTATGCCGATAGTCCTACGGCCAGCAATCTGCGCCGTGTCATGCCCTATTGTTTCACCGAGCATCTCTATCCCGGTGTGCCGTTGCTCCGTCTGCAATCCATTGCGCCCCACGAGCCACTGACGCTGGGCAGCATAGAGGTCATACCGTTTACGGTGATGCATGGCCGTCTTCCCATCATGGCCTATCGTTTTGGCAAACTGGCCTACATCACCGATATGAAGACTATCCAACCCGAAGAGATGGCTTACCTCGAGGGCGTGGAGATACTGGTGGTCAACGCCCTGCGATGGCAACCGGCGCACCACAGCCACATGCTGGTGGACGACGCTGTCGACTTTGCCCGCCGGGTGGGTGCCCGCCAGACTTATTTCACGCACACCACGCATCGTATCGGATTGCACGACGAGGCCAATGCGCGGCTTCCCGAGGGAATCGCCTTTGCCTACGATGGTCTGCAGATAGTGGTAGAATAAGCCTATCCTTGCTTTTCCCATCCTTGTTGATGTCGTTTTGTGAGCGTATTGCAGTTGCCGTACGCCCGTATTGCAGTTGCCGTACGCCCGTATTGCAGTTGCCGTACGCCCGTATTGCAGTTGCCGTACGCCCGCACGCCATTTGCCGTACGCCCGTATTCCAATTGCTGTACGGTGAGTAAGTGCCGCTACGGGGTCGGGGTATTTGTCATTATTGTTGAGTGCTAAAAACATGAAATAGCATCCGCTGTCCATCCGCAATGCCGATAACCCCAAACCTCTGAAACAGAGCTGACAGTTTTCCCTGAAAAGAATGAAGTTGCTATTGTCAGAATGGAAAGCAACCTTTTCAAAATGAAAGGGTATTACAAGGATGTTGTTTGTTTGGCGAAATCATATCTTGCTGATTATCTGTTGTTTGAAGTTATACTTGAAATATTGGTACTCCATTTGCATATAGTGATG
>SFKY01000104.1 GCA_004554665.1 Bacteroidales bacterium | reverse complement strand
AATTAGTGCACTTACCATTCTGCAATACGTAAACTTCATTAACGACAAGCCCATTGGCAGAATTAAGTATGCACTAAATTAATTCCGCCAACAGGTAATAGATTATACTGGTACAGTAGATCCCTCTTCTGGCGATTATTATATAAATAGTCATACTAATTATAGCTCTTCTTACCAATGGTATACATCTAATCCATACTAAAAACTAAAGTATAAAAGATATGAAAAAACTAATTAAAATTATCCTTGTGGCTCTGCTGTTTGCTGCGGGATCACAGTGTGCAAGTGCGCAGACATTCTCCAAAATGAGTGAGACGAAGCGCAATGCTGAGTTGACCAAGATTGCCCGGAAAATATATCATTCCAAGGTTTTTGAACGCTATTATAAATTGTTTGGCGACAACGGAAAGTCTAAAGTAACGTCGTATACAATTGTTGAAGAACTGAAGAAAACGGATATGGCTTACGGTCGTAATATAGGAAAATTGCAGTATCGCGTTAGTTTATATAGCCTCCCCCGAAAGGATTTAGGATCAATTGCCGCGGTCAAGGTCATCATTTCTGACAAAACGGGTGAAGCATGGTATATCAGGTTCGACTCTGATGGTATCGTCTATACCCGCTGGAACAAACAAACGTGGCTACCCTATACCCGGGTGGCCACGTTTGTTAGTAAGGATATGGTGGGCTTACGCATGGGGTGTATATTCCAACAGCATTTCCTTAATTTGCCGGATAGGGGATGTAGTGGGTGGAAAAATGGCCGTGGCGACGGCAAAAAACGGGCAGCGAGCCGTATTTATCGTAAAATAATGTGTAACTTTGCGTCTGCATCATAGGCATTGGAAAGTATGGAAAAGCAAGATGGTTCACGTGAAAGGCATATCTACCGCGTCACATTGGCCGGCAGTGTGATTAATGTGCTGCTGTTGTTATGCAAGTTTGTGGCCGGCATTCTCGGCCATTCGGCAGCCATGATAGCCGATGCCGTACATTCGCTTACCGATTTTGTCACCGATATCATCGTCCTCGTCTTTGTGCGGCTCAGCAGCAAGCCCAGAGACGCCAACCATGAGTATGGGCACGGCAAGTATGAGACGTTGGCCTCTGTCCTTATCGGTTTCTCCCTCTTTCTGGTAGGCGTGATGATCTGCTACGATGGTCTTGTGAAGATATATCGGGCCATCTGTGGCGAGGAATTGGCTCAGCCGGGAATGGTAGCCTTGGCGGCTGCAGTAGTGAGCATTGTTCTCAAGGAGTGGGCGTTCCGATTCACCCGTAGGGTAGGGCGTCGCGTGGGCAGCGAGGCCGTAGTGGCCAATGCGTGGCACCACCGCAGCGATGCCTTGTCGTCTGTCGGTACCTTTTTCGGTATCGGAGGTGCCATCCTGCTGGGCCAAAAGTGGGCGGTTCTCGACCCTATCGCCGCGCTGGTGGTGAGTGTGCTCATTATCAAGGCTGCCATAGCGCTCATCAAGCCGGCGATGGACGAACTGATGGAGAAGAGTCTGCCCGACGAGGTGGAGAATGAGATACGCCGCATAGCCGGGAGCGTGGCGGGGGTATCGGAGGTGCATCACCTGATGACCCGCAGTATTGGCAGTCATATCGCGATGGAGATGCATGTGCGCATGCGGGGAGACATGACGCTGTACGAATCGCATCTGCATGCCACGGAGATAGAGCGCAAACTGCGCGCCCGTTTCGGTGCGGGTACCCATATCGGCCTGCATGTGGAGCCGCTGAAAGTGAATGGGCGCTACGAGCGTCCCTCGTGATAGCACTGCAAACACTAATCGCAGACCTTGACAAAAGGGGCTGTACCCATCTTGCGGATGATAGGGTACAGCCCCTTTTGCTGATAGTTGTTTTCCCTGATGCGCTGTGTATCAGTGAGATGCCATGTCTGCCATCAATGCGCCTCTAACCAGTTGTTGCCCCAACCGGCATCGGCCGTAAGCGGGACGGAGAGGGGATAGGCGCGCTGCATCTCCTCGATGACGATGCGCTCCACTTGTTCCTTTTCTTCGGGATAGACACTGAAGTTGAGTTCGTCATGTACCTGCAATATCATCTTTGAGCGTATTCCCTCGCGACGGAATCGGTCGTGTATGCGGATCATGGCCACCTTGATGATATCGGCTTCCGACCCCTGTATGGGCGCGTTGATAGCATTGCGCTCGGCAAAGCCACGCACGGTGGCGTTGGCCGAGAGGATATCGGGCAGATAGCGGCGACGGTGAAAGAGCGTTTCGGCGTAGCCTTTGGCGCGGCAAGTCTCCTTGGCCTGCTCCATATAGGCTTGAACCTTGGGGAAGGTGGCAAAATAGTCGTCAATCAGTTGCCGTGCCTCACGGTTGTCGATATTCATGCGCTGTGCCAAGCCATAGGTGGTGATACCGTAGATGATGCCGAAGTTGGCCTGCTTGGCTTGCTTGCGCTGCTCGGCCGTCACGGTATCTACGGGCACGTGCCATATCTTGGCGGCAGTGGCAGCGTGGATGTCATGGCCTGCCCGGAAGGCCTCGACCATGTTGTCGTCGCCCGACAGATGTGCCATAATACGCAATTCTATTTGCGAATAGTCTGCTGAAAAAAACAGACAACCCGGTTCGGGGATGAAACACTTGCGTATCTCTTTGCCATCATCGTCGCGGATGGGGATGTTTTGCAGATTGGGGTCCGACGAACTGAGTCGGCCTGTGGCAGTGATGGCTTGGTTGAAGCTGGTGTGGATGCGCCCGGTGCAAGGGTTGATCAGCTTGGGCAGTGCATCTACGTAGGTGCCGAGCAGTTTCTTGAGTCCTCTGTAGTTCAATATATTTTCAACGATGGGAGCTTTGTTCTTCAGTTGTACCAATACCTCTTCAGAGGTGACATATTGGCCCGTCTTGGTCTTCTTGGGCTTGTCCACGATTTTCATCTTGCCAAAGAGAATGTCGCCTACCTGACGCGGACTGGATATATTAAACGATTCGCCGGCCTCCTCGTAGATCTTGCGCTCGTATTCGGCCATCCTTTCGTTGAAAATCCTTGACGTTTCTTTCAGCGATTCGGTGTCAATTCTTACACCTGTCATCTCCATTTCTGCCAATATGGGCACCAAGGGCATCTCTATCTCCCAAAACAGTTGTTCGACGCCGGCCTCTTTCAGTTTTGGTTCCAGGATGTTTTTCAGTTTCAGGGTGATGTCGGCATCCTCAGCCGCATACTCGTAGATTTGGGAGGGCTGGAGGTCACGCATCGACTTCTGGTTTTTGCCTTTGGTTCCGATGAGTTCCTCTATATGGATGGTTTGGTAACCCAGAAGCGTCTCGGCCATATAGTCCATGTTGTGGTGGAGCTCGGGCTGGATGAGATAGTGGGCGAGCATGGTGTCGAACATGCGACCGCGCAGCTCTACGCCATAACGGCGCAGCACTTCGTAGTCGTACTTGATGTTTTGGCCAATCTTCAAAATGTTGGGGTCTTCGTAGAGTGGCTTGAAGATATCGACAATTTTTTGCGCGGCATCACGGTCAGCGGGTACTGGAACATAAAATGCTTGGTTTTCCTCTACGGCAAAGCTCAAACCTACCAGTTCGGCGCTGATGGCATCGGTCGATGTGGTCTCTGTATCTAAACTGAGATTTTTTTTTGTCCTAAAAAAATCACAGATTTCTCGCATAATGTCTTCATCTTCAACCAATTGGTAATCGTGAGGGGTCGTTTTAAGGGTCGAAAATCGCGAATTTTCAGCCGATTCTTGGCTCTCGGTCGGGAAATCGCCAAAAAGGTCAGGCTGTATATTGTCGGTTTTTGGCTTATTTTCACTTTTCTTTAGAATCTTCGCTGCCAAGGCCTTAAACTCTAATTCTGCGAAGAGGGTGCGGAGTTTCTCCTCGTCCGGGTCGGTTACCTTCAGATTTTCCAAGTTGAGTTCGATGGGTACATCGGTACGGATGGTGGCGAGGAAGTGGCTCATGCGGATATCGTCGGTTGCCTGTTCTACCTTTTCGCGCATTTTCCCTTTCAGCTGGTCAGTGTGGTGGAGTAGGGCATCGATACTGCCAAACTCCTGTACCAGTTTGCTGGCGGTCTTCTCACCCACGCCCGGACATCCTGGGAAGTTGTCTGCCGTGTCGCCCATCAGTGCGAGCAAGTCTACCACTTGTGATGGCGATGCGATGCCATACTTGTCCATGACCTCCTTTTCGCCCATGACCTCGTAGCCGCCTCCATGTCGTGGGCGGTAGATGAATACATTGGGGCCGACGAGTTGCCCATAGTCCTTGTCGGGTGTGAGCATGTAGGTGGCGATACCCTTGCTGCCGGCTTGAGTGGCCAATGTACCTATGACATCGTCGGCCTCGAACCCGTCTGCCTGCAAGATGGGGATGCGGTAAGCCTCCAAAAGTTGCTTGATGATGGGCACGCTCTGTTTGATATCCTCAGGTGTCTCCTCGCGTTGTGCCTTGTAGGCAGGGAAGGCATCGTTGCGGAAGGTCTTTCCATGATCAAAAGCCACGCCGATATGGGTGGGTTTCTCCTTGGTCAATACCTCATTGAGGGTGTTGAGGAATCCTAAGATGGCAGAGGTATTGAGTCCTTTGGAGTTGATCCGGGGATTCTTGATAAAGGCATAATACGACCTATATATTAAAGCATAAGCGTCTAAAAGAAACAATTTATCCATATAACTACTATTAATCGTGTAAAATTACAAATTTTTTGGCACATTTCTCGAAATTATCACTAATTTTGTAACTAAATTTCAGTTGTGTATGGACTATCTATCTCTCATCAAAGAACCCATAAGTTCTGAATTGGAAGAATTCATCGCGATGTTCAACGAGTCGTTGGAGCATGAGGATGGCTTGTTGGCGCAGGCACTCAACCACATCCGACAGCGCGGAGGCAAACGTATGCGCCCCATGCTTATCTTGCTCATTACCAAGGCTTTTGGTAGTGTGACATCGGTGGCGCAGCATGCAGCCATCGGGCTCGAATTGCTCCACACAGCCAGTTTGGTGCACGACGATGTGGTGGATGAGAGTGGGGAGCGCAGAGGACAGGCTTCGGTGAATGCGGTTTACGACAACAAGGTCAGCGTGTTGGTGGGCGATTATATCCTCTCCACCGCACTGTTGCACGTCTCCTATACCCATTCGGAACAGATAGTGCGCTACTTGGCACAGTTGGGCCGTACGCTGTCTGATGGTGAAATCCTGCAACTGTCCAATATCCGCAACGAGGCTATCTCTGAGGAGGTGTATTATGATATCATCAAGGGCAAGACGGCTGCCCTCTTCGAGGCGTGTGCTGCCATCGGTGCACAGGCAGCCGGTGCCACACCGGAACAGGTGGCGGCGGCCAGCAAATTTGGCCAGAATCTGGGCATCATTTTCCAGATTAGGGATGATATTTTCGACTATTACGATGCCAAGGAGATTGGCAAACCCACTGGTAATGACATGGTAGAAGGCAAATTGACCCTACCGGCTATTTATGCGGTGAATAACAGCGATTTACCATCTATCAAAGCATTGGCTTTGAAGGTGAAAGATGGTACTGTGAATGCCGATGAAATCGCGGTTTTGGTGGATTATACCAAGACGCATGGTGGTATAGAGTATGCAGAGCGCAGAATGTGGGAGTTTCATGCGGAAGCGCAGCAGTTTATCGATAGCATGATTACTGACGAGGCGATTAAACGCGCGTTGCAAGCCTATCTCGATTATGTGATAGCACGCACGATTTAGCGTAATTCAAGTTCTTTTTACGGGCGTTTTATATTGATGTTTTCTCGTGAACAATGAGGAACAAAGTTGATGTATACGCCATTTACTTTCATCCACATTGATGCCCTCACCCTTTCCCTCTCCCACGGGGCGAGGGAACTCCTGCTATACAATCCTTCACATAGTATTATACGGAGATGGAATTGGCAAGAGTTGAGGGTGTGTCATAATAGGCACATCCTCTTTTTCTGTTTTTATACTGCTGTCATTGATTCGCTGATTCCTATGCTGCTATTTTTGCATTTTTCCTGTCG
>SFKY01000103.1 GCA_004554665.1 Bacteroidales bacterium | reverse complement strand
GCTTGTGGTCATTCTCTGCTTGAGCCAAGCTACCGTTTCTTGCATTTTTTCGTACATATTCAATGATTTTTTGGTTAAATCCCTCCTCCTGGTCGAGCATGAAGCGGACGTGGATGGGGAGTGTATAAATGTTTTGTTTCACCTCCTTACTCAGTTTTTGGGTTTCTGTGAGTCGGGAGGCGTCTTTTTCTGTCGTGATGATGATTTTGGGTTCGGGCATAGCCGCGTATCGGCGGTTGATGTCTTCGATATCTTTGTCGGTAAAGGCATGATGATCCCCAAAGGTGACAGGCTCTATCTTCCGGCAATGCGGTTTGAGGTCGGTCATGATCTGTTCTGGCGATGCAATACCTGTCAACAGCATCACATGATGGCGCTTGATAGATTTTCGGGCCACAGTCTTCTTGTGGAAGATACCGTGCAGGTCGCCGTAATCAATAGTGGTGAAATACAGATCCTGGAATGGGAAAAGGTCCATTGCCTTGGTCAGCACCCTAAACTCCATCGGTTTCAAATCCTTGGGGCATTTGGTGATGATGACGATATCGGCCCGGTTTTTTCCGTCAAGCGGTTCACGCAATCTGCCGGCGGGCAGCAGCTTGTCGTAGATAATCAACCGGTGATAGTCTACCAACAATATGCTGATGCCCGGTTTCACATACCGATGCTGGAAAGCGTCGTCGAGCAAGATGACACCCACATTGCGGGTGTCTTCATCACTTGTAAGATGCTCTATGCCGCGTGTGCGCTTGTTGTCTACAGCCACGTACACATCGGGAAACTTGTGTTTCATCTGGTGAGGCTCGTCACCTATCTCGGTCATGGCCGACTGGAGGGTAGCGAGCCTGTAGCCTTTTGTCTTCCGTTTGTATCCGCGCGACAGCACAGCTACTTGAGTGATCGATTGCAGCAGACGAATCAGGTATTCCACATGGGGGGTCTTGCCCGAACCGCCCACAGTGATATTGCCGACGGAGATGACGGGTATGTCATAAGCCTTCGACTTGAGGATACCCAAGTCAAACAAGTGGTTTCGTAGCCTTACACCCAATCCGTAGAGCCAACTGAACGGCAAAAGCCACTCGTTGATACTGATAAAATCGCCTTCACTCCTCATCGCTGGTCGTTACTATTTATCTAACGTTGAGATAAAAGGGAAGCCGGGCCTGTACTGCGTCCGTCTGGTTGATGTATCTGAGCATCATAAACGGTTCGTAGTAGGCACCCAATGTGAGACGAAGCTGCTCATCAAGATAGTTTCCACCTTGCGCATTCTCCAGCAAGCGGTCCAGAAAACTGGCTTTGCCGGGATAGGAACTGGTGTAATAGGAGTCCAGTTTGGCCAGTTTGGCTGCCTTGGCTATCGCCTTGTCGATACCGCCGAGTTCGTCCACCAACTTCAGTTTGATGGCGTCTTGTCCCAGAAATACGTGTCCCTGTGCCAATTCTTCCACTTGGGCGACGCTCATCTTGCGACCGTCTGCCACACGCTGGCGGAAGAGGCTGTAGCCGCGGGCTATATAGGTGTTGAGGTAGGCCATTTCCTCCTCATTCATCGGTCTGGCAGAGGTTCCCATGTCAGAATGGCGGTTGGTCTTTACCTGGTCAAACTTGATTCCGAGTTTCTGGGTGAGCAGTTGGCTGCGGTCTGGAATTATTCCGAAGATACCTATGCTTCCCGTCAGGGTCGTAGGCTCGGCCACAATCCAGTTGGCGTTACAACTCATGTAGTATCCACCCGACGCTGCCATGCCGCCCATCGACACCACCACGGGCTTCTTCTTTTTCAGCAGTTCTATCTGGTGCCACATCTGTTCCGAAGCGTAAGCACTGCCGCCACCCGAGTTGACGCGAATGACCACCGCCTTGACATCGTCGTCGTTCATCAGCGATTCCAAGTCCTTGCACACCTCGTTTCCTACTATCATGTGCGAGTTGCCAAACAGGCCGCCACCGCCCTCAAGAGGTGTGCTGACAATGTCGCCGTAAGCATAGTAGACGGCAATCTCCTCGCCGTCTTTCTTTTCTTCCTTCACGTTTTGCATGTCAGCCACACTCACTTGGCTGATGGGCTCATCGGCATCTATTTTCAGCAGTTTCTTCACCTCGCTTTTTACCTGTTCCGTATAGAGCAGACCGTCGATCATCTTCTTCTTGACCAGTGTCTGCTGGTCATCAAAGGTGGCCATGTTGTCGGCATATTCGTTGAGTTGCGCCACCGTCAGCTTGCGGCTCTTGGCCACAGCCTCGCACATGTTTTTCCACAATCCACCGATATACGCTTGCACCTGTTCACGGTTGGCATCGCTCATCTTTTCCTCCGTAAACATCTCCGTGGCACTCTTGTACTTGCCCACTTTCACTACCTGCATCTTCACACCAAATTTGGCCAAGAGGTCTTTTACAAACATGGGTTCGGCGCACAAGCCATGCCAGTCTACCTGTCCCAGAGGATTGAGGTACACCTTGTCGGCTACAGACGACAGGTAATAGGTGCCTTGCGAATAAACATCGCCATAGGCTATAATCCATTTGCCGCTTTGCTTGAAATCCTCCAACGCGCCACGCAGCTCCTGCATGGTGGCAAAGTCGGCTCCAAAGGCACCAGCTTCTATATAGATACCTTTGATATCTTCGTTGGCCTTGGCTTTATGGATGGCGCTTAGCGTCTCCTGAAGCCCCGGTGTGCTGAGCATGTCGCCGCCAAATTTGTCCCATGGATTCTCTTCAGAACGCTCGCTCATGGTACCCGACAGTTTGAGCACCATCACCGAGTTTTCGTCCACGTTCTTAACCGACTCCCCGGATGCAATCATACCCACTATGCTCATGGCACCGAATGCAAGGAGCACAATGAAAAACATAAAGATACCTACGACGGTAGCCAATGCATACTTGAAAAAATCTTTCATTTCTTATGACAGAATAATAGTTACTGATGCAAAAATAATGGAAATCACTTGAAAAAACAAAATAATTTCTGTTTTTCTTCCCATTGTAGTCTTTTTTTACTAATTTTGCTACTATGAAAAAAGCAATTGTTGTCGGAGCGTCTTCCGGGATTGGCCTCGAAGTGGCCAAATGCCTATTGGCAGACGGCTGGTTTGTAGGATTGATGGCACGGCGTGAAGAGATGCTTCTGGCATTGGCAGCCGAGCATCCCGGCAGGGTAGTGGTGGAGCGCTGTGATGTCACGGCCCCCGACGCTCCCGAGCGTTTCCTGCATCTTACCGACAAGCTTGGTGGCGTGCATCTCTATTTCCATGCTGCGGGAATCGGCAAGGCCGGTGCCCCACTGGACCGGCAGACCGAACTTGAAACATTGGAGACCAATGTGGTGGGTTTCTCCCGGATGGTTACAGAGGCTGTACTGTATATGGAGGCGCATCAGGGTGGACACATTGCTGTCATCTCGTCCATAGCAGGCACCAAGGGTTTGGGTGTCGCGGCTTCGTACAGTGCTTCCAAGGCTTTCCAAAACACCTACATACAGGCTTTGGAACAGCAGGCGCGGGCACGCCATACCAATATATACTTTACCGATATCCGTCCGGGCTTTGTGCGTACGCCGCTGTTGGCAGGCTCTACCTATCCCTTGCAGATGGATGCAGCCCGTGTGGCACGCCTTATCGTGCAGGCTGTGTACAGCAAGCGGCATCGGGTGGTGATAGACTGGCGGTACAGCATACTTACAGCATTGTGGCGATTGATTCCTAACTGGTTGTGGAGTCGCATCCCCGTGGGATTCCCACGTAGATAAGAAGTGTTTTAAAACCATGAAAACCATTTAATAACAAAATTATGATAAACAAAATGATGAACAAACGTTGCATCGTATGGATGGCCTTCTTGTGGGCATCTATGGGTGCATTGGCGCAGTCTACCGCGCGTCAATTTGAAGTGAAAGTGAGTAACGATGGTGAGGCTACGCTCACCTGTTTTCTGCCTGCTGCCGACAAGGCCACGGGTCGTGCCGTGGTGGTGTGTCCGGGTGGTGCCTATTGGGCGCTTGCCATGCAGCATGAGGGCACCGACTGGGCCGAGTACTTCAATGCACAGGGTATAGCCTGCTGCGTACTCAAGTATAGGTTGCCCAAAGGCGACCGAACCAAGCCTATCGGTGATGCCATGAACGCGATGAAGATGGTACGTGACAGTGCTGCCGCTTGGCATGTGAATCCTCATGATGTGGGCATCATGGGCTCTTCGGCCGGCGGGCACCTCGCTGCCACCATTTCTACACAGGCCGACGTGGCTCATCGCCCCGATTTCTCTATTCTTTTCTATCCTGTCATCTCTATGGATGGTGCCAAAGGGCATATCGGATCGATGAACAACTTGCTCGGAAAGGAGCGCAACGATGCCCAGCTGAGACGCCAGTACAGTTGTGAGCGTCGAGTACGCCGTCATGCCACACCACCTGCCATCCTGCTGCTGTCTAACGACGATTTGTCGGTGCCCCCTGTGACCAATGCCATAGCTTATTACTCGGCCATGCGCGGCAAGGGCAATCTCTGTGCGCTCTACGTCTATCCCACAGGAGGCCACGGATGGGGATTCAAGCAAGACTTTAAGTATCATAATGAGATGCTTGGCAATCTGACATCCTGGTTGAACCAGCTTCCGAGTCCTGCACCCGATGCTATTCGTGTGGCTTGCATCGGCAACAGCATCACCGATGGTGCAGGTATTGACATGGCAGAGGCCAGAGGTTATCCTGCCCAGCTTCAGCGGTTGTTGGGCAACGGCTATCTGGTGAAGAACTATGGTTTCAGTGCCCGCACCATGCTCAACAAGGGCGACCATCCCTATATGAAAGAGGGACTTTGGAAAGAGGCGCTTGACTTCAATCCCAACATCGTGGTGGTCAAACTCGGTACCAATGATTCTAAGGCCATCAACTGGAAGTATGGAGAGGAGTTCAAGGCAGACATGCAGCAGATGATCGATTCGCTGAAGGCGCTTCCGTCCAAGCCCAAAATTTATCTGGCTTATCCTATTGTGGCCGGTTGTGAGGTCAATAAGGAGACCGATATCAACGGGGAGGTGATAGAGAAGGAAATCATTCCCATCATCCAGAAGTTGGCTAAGAAAAACAAATGTAGCATTATCGATATGCGCGAGGCACTTGATAAACAAGAGTTGATGCTTAAAGACCGCGTACATCCCAATGCCAAGGGTGCTGCCGCTATGGCCAAGGAAGTGGCCAAGCGCATCGAAAAGGAAATGGAATATCCCGGCCAGATCCGCGTAAACGTGATCCGCGAAACCCGCAGCACGGAATACGCCAAATAATAAAGCAGCCTATCAAGGCGGCAGGTCAAACGATCTGCCGCCTTTTTGCATGCAAAAAGCTTCCCCTTCATCTTCTCTTTCCCGCGCTATTTCGCTTTTTTACGCGCTCCGTATCGACGGCCCTTGCCCGGTGAACGCGCTATCATAGGCAGCGTAGGAGGGAGCGTTATGGTCGTCATAGGCGAGGAATATCTGCTGATG
>SFKY01000102.1 GCA_004554665.1 Bacteroidales bacterium | reverse complement strand
CTAACCCTGTTTTCCATTACTGATTTGTGATTGTCGATTCATTATCGTATGATATGAAAAAAGTATGATATTCACCTAAAAGCATGAAGCATTTGAGGAGGGGCGTGGGAAAAATACCGATTTTTGGGTAGGGTATGAGAAAAGATTGATTCCTGTTTTTTCAGTAACTTTGCATCGCATTTTTCGGGGATTGTAG
Organism: Bacteroidales bacterium; assembly: GCA_004554665.1. Lineage (GTDB taxonomy): Bacteria > Bacteroidota > Bacteroidia > Bacteroidales > Bacteroidaceae > Prevotella. Next base: position 5,357 of record SFKY01000102.1, on the reverse strand, counting down.
TTTGCTCCGAAACATACAACACATGCAAAAATATGAAAAGACTGATGATTTTTCTCATGGCCATGCTCGTGAGTGCCAAGACGACAGTGATTGCCGAATCGACCGAACCCGTAAAGCATGGAAACAGGGTAACGGGACACGTGATAGACAAGACGACGGAAGAAAACCTTTCTCACGCCACCATCTTTATCGTGGAGACGAAACAAGGCACGGTATCGGATGCGGAGGGTAAGTTTGTCTTCGACCGGCTGAAAGAGGGAACCTACACGCTACGGGTGCAACTGTTGGGCTACGAGACCCAGGAGAAGCGGGTGACCGTGAGCCGGGACTACACGACAGACCTGCATTTTGTCATGGAAGACGCATCGTTCAAGACCGGAGAGGTGGTGGTTTCGGCCAACCGAAACGAGGTAAGCCGACGCGACGCGCCGGTGATGGTCAACATATTGGGCGGCAAGCTCTTTGAGACGGTCAACTCTACCGATCTGGCCAAATCGCTCAGCTACCAGTCGGGATTGCGCGTGGAGAACAACTGCCAGAACTGTGGATTTCCACAGGTACGCATCAACGGTCTGGAAGGCCCTTACTCACAGATACTCATCAACAGCAGACCGGTGGTGAGTGCCCTATCGGGCGTATATGGGCTGGAGCAGATTCCGGTAAGCATGATTGACCGTGTGGAGGTGGTACGTGGCGGAGGCTCAGCCCTCTTTGGCGCCAACGCCGTGGGCGGAACCATCAACATCATCACCAAAGACCCCGTAAACAACTCGTTTCAGCTCTCGTCCACCCTCTCGTGTGTCGGCAAAGATGCCTGGGAGGAGTATGTGGGGGCGAATGCCTCTATCGTGTCTAAAGACAACGTATACGGATTGGCGCTCTATGAGAGTTACCGCAACCGTATGCCCTACGATGCTGACAATGATGGATTCTCCGAACTCGGCAAGCTCAACACACACACCTTCGGCCTGCGTGCCTACTACCGCCCCACCGCGCTCAGCCGTCTGGGCATAGAGTACCATACCACCAACGAGTTCAGAAGAGGTGGAAACAAGTTTGACCAAGAGCCTTTCCTGACCGACATCACCGAGCAGACGAGGCATATCATCAACAGTGGCGGCGTGAACTACGACCTGTACTGGCGCGAGTATGCGCACAAGCTGACGGTGTACTCGTCGATACAGCATGTAGACCGCAACAGCTACTACGGTGCGCAACAGAACCCGGATGCATACGGCAAGACCAAGGACCTGACCTATGTGGGCGGTGCCACCTATACGGGCAAGTTGGGTCGGCTGTTTTTTGCCCCTGCCACACTCACCACGGGGTTGGAGTACCAGTACAATGCGCTGCACGACATCATGGTGGGCTACGGGCGTGACCTGAAGCAGGACGTGCGGATAGCGAGCGCCTTTGCACAATCGGAATGGAAACTCGGCACGCTCACACTGCTGGCAGGCCTGCGGCTGGATGACCACAACCTGATAGACAATCCCATCTTGAGCCCGCGCGTGAACCTGATGTGGAAGCCGTCACAACAAGTGCAGACCCGGCTGACTTGGTCTACCGGATTCCGTGCGCCGCAGGCATACGATGAAGACCTGCACGTGACGGCTGTGGGTGGCGAAGGTGTACTCATCCAACTGGCAGAGGGGCTGACTCCGGAGCGTTCCAACAGTTTCAGCGGGTCGGTAGACTGGACATTCAATGCAGGCCATTTCCAGTTCAACCTGTTGGCCGAGGCATTCTATACCACACTGGACGACGTGTTCTACCTACAGAATGTGGGAAGCGACGAGCAGGGCAACAGCATACAGGAACGACGCAACGGAAGCGGTGCCACGGTATATGGCATAAACCTTGACGGCAAGGCCGCACACGGCAACACTTTCTCCGCCCAGGTGGGACTGACGCTGCAACGTAGCCGCTACAAGCAGCCTACGATATGGAGTGAGAATCCGGAGGTAGAGGCCGTGCGCGATATGCCCCGCACGCCCAATGTGTATGGCTACTTCACGCTGACGGCACAACCGCTGCGGAGACTCGACCTGTCGCTGTCGGGCATCTACACGGGTCGGATGCATGTACCTCACTTCGCCCCCACCGATGATATACCGGTCGACTTCCCCTATACGTATATTGAACAAGACGAGATGGTACACACGCCGCAGTTTATGGAGCTGACAGCAAAGTTGGCATACACGTTTGTTTTGAACGATCATGTAAAACTGCAGGTTAACGGCGGTGTGCAAAATATGTTTAACGCCTTCCAGCGCGATCTGGACCGCGGCACATACCGTGATTCGGGCTACTTCTACGGACCCACGCAGCCCCGTACCTATTTCGTGGGAATGAAGCTGTTCATTTAGCCCAAATCGGTCATTAGCGTTATGATGATAACAACTCTTGTTTTTGAACAGATCTCTCTACGTTTTGAGGGCGCAATGGGGGGCCATTGTAACCGAAAAACGGAAAGGCAGATGACAAAAAGAGAGTTTGTTAGCGCATAATAGTCTAATGGCCGATTTGGGTTTAGCGTAATTATCGTGTTGGAATATGGTTTGTCGACAAAGCTGACAAGCCTCTGACTATAAACCTGCCGTGCGCGCCTGTCCTTTACAACCAAGGAAAGCGCGCACGATGTGTGTATGGATATAGGCAGTACAAGACAATATTAGTCTGCAGCCTCTGTGGTCTGTGCTTTTGCAGCAAAGGTTTGGTGAATTCCTTGTTCGCGATGGCAAACATGGACCTCGATGCCAAACTTGTCGTGTATATGCTCGGCCAAATGCTGCGCACTGTACACGCTGCGATGTTGGCCTCCGGTACATCCGAAAGAAAACATGAGTGAGGTGAAACCACGCTGCAAATATCGATGTACGTGGGCATCGGCCAACTTGTAGACACTGTCGAGGAAAGTGAGTATCTCGCCATCATCCTCAAGGAAACGGATGACAGGCTCGTCAAGTCCGGTAAGTTTCTTGTAAGGCTCATAGCGCCCAGGATTGTGGGTGCTTCGACAATCGAAGACATAACCTCCACCATTGCCCGACTCGTCTTCCGGGATTCCCTTTCGATAAGAGAAACTGAAGACGCGCACCACTAACGGCCCGCGACCATCGTATCGGGAAAAAGTGGCGGGACCATCTTGGGGATGGGCGGGATAGACATTGACCGGCGAGGTCTTGTAGCCATCCGAACGAGTGGTGGCCACCGAGTCGATTCGGGTAAAGCGGGGCAGCTCTGTGAGGCGCTGCAGCATATCCATGAGATAGGGATAGGGATACATGTGGCGCAGCTTGAGCAGCTCGCGCAGGTTGTCCATCGCGGCCGGGATGCTGTCTAAGAAGTGTTTTTTGCGTTCAAAATAACCTCTGAAACCGTAAGCCCCCAGCACCTGTAAGGTACGGAAAAGGACAAAGAGCCCTAATCGATAGGCAAAATGGCGCACCGTAGGCACCTCAGTATAGTTTTTGAGCGACTCATAATACTCATAAATCAGTTCGCGGCGCAATTTGGCGGGATATTTGGCTGAAGCCTGCCATAGGAATGATGCCAGATCGTAATAATAGGGACCTTTACGCCCTCCCTGATAATCAATAAAGTGTGGATGTCCGTCGGCATCGAGCATCACATTGCGTGCCTGAAAATCGCGGTAGAGGAAACTCTCGGAAGGCTCGGCCGTGAGGTCTTTGGCGAACATGCGGAAATTGGCTTCCAGTTTCAACTCATGGAAGTCAAGCTCGGTGGCTTTGAGAAAACAATACTTAAAATAATTGAGATCGAAGAGTACACTCTCTACATTAAATTCTGGCTGCGGATAGCACTGTGACCAGTCAAGTCCACGTGCCCCCCGCATCTGCACATTGGGCAGTTCGCGTATGGTCTCCACCAGCAGCTGTCGCTCTTTCTGGGTGTATCGCCCGCCTGCCTCGCGTCCGCCTCTAAGGGCATCGAATAGGGAAGTGGATCCTAAATCGGTCTGTAAATAGCGCACCTCATCATCACTGACAGCCAGAATCTCAGGCACCGGCAGCATGCGGGTGTTGAAATGATGGGTGAGGTAGATAAAGGCATGGTTCTCATCCCTGCTGGTTCCCACCACACCGATCACGGTACGGCCGTCTGTCCCTGTGATGCGATAATATGACCTATTGCTTCCTGCTCCCGGAAGAGAGTCTATCTTGAGCGGAGATTCACCTCGCCAAGACTGATAGAGCGCTAAGAGTTTTTCCATTGTGAATTATTTTCCATGTGCGAAGTTACGAATATTTTACCAAATGCTACACAAATCATCAGAAAATATTCAAATGGCTTATCACAATGTGCGAAGAGCGACTGCTACAAAATAGGCTTCATGAAAAAAAACAGCGACCTGCTATAATGCCAGATCGCTGCTTTAGAAAAAATGAGGAATGCGTATGAGACGCTAATTGTTTACTGTTCCACCGACAATATCAAGCAATTCGCTGGTGATGGCTGCCTGACGGCTCTTGTTGTACTGCAACTTCAAGACACGTAGCAGTTCATCCGCATTGTCCGTAGCAGTCTGCATGGCCACCATACGGGCAGCATGTTCGGAGGCATTGCTGTCGAGCAACGCTGTATAAACCATCAGATTCAACAGTTTCGGCACCAAGGATAGCAGTACCGACTGTAAATCGGGCTCCACAATGAAGTTGTCGTTCAGAGGAACCGCCTCTTCTACCACACGCTTGTGCTGCTGATCACGCTTGCGGAGATACTCCTGCGCCTTGGCAGTAGTGACATTAGAAGTGAGATCACGATCATTCATCGCGCCAATCTTCTCTGTAGACAAATCGATGGGCAGGAATGTGCGCCGCGTCAATATCTGCGAACCAGCGCTCTTGAAATGATGGTAAACCAACTCAACCTTGTCTATCTCCTTGAGGATATACTTGCGGGTCAGTTCTTCGGCAATCTGCGCACAACCACGTGCATTGGGCTTGTCTGCAAGTTCCACAAAACTGCCAGCAGCCTTCCATCCACGCTTCTGTACACGCTCTGCCACCTTGCGACCAATCGGATAGATGAGGAAATCATTGATTCCCTGTGCCTGATACTCAGCCACTATCTGATCCAACATCTTCAACACATTGGCATTAAAGCCTCCACAGAGCGAACTATTGCTGGAATAAACCACCAAAGCCACACACTTGGTTTCAGAATGAGCTCTCTGAAAACGACTCGTCGCCTCGGGGGTAGACACCAGAAACGACTTCAAAATGTGCTCAAGCATGTTCTCATAAGGCAGCATGTTTTGGATGGCCACCTGAGCACGATGAAGTTTCGAGGAAGCCACCATCTTCATGGCACTCGTAATCTTGCGCGTGCTC
>SFKY01000101.1 GCA_004554665.1 Bacteroidales bacterium | reverse complement strand
ATGGTTTTCCCCATTGTAAAACCAGGCGGTGAAATCATCTGCAAATGCGAATCGGGTTTCCTCACTCCCGTAAGCAATAGAATCTTTTGCCTCCTGTGGTATTTCGTAACGGAAAGCAACGCCATCGTCATAGGCACGGAAGACGATATCAAGCCGATAAGGGGGACAGGCTTCATTACCAAAACAGACACGTAGCTCCTGATACGCATCGGGAACTATGGCACGCTTTCCCCATATAGGTTTCCACACACTGCGGATCCGACGCCTGGACACATTGTGTACGTGCCATCCTTCACCGGGAACCAAAGAGCCATCCGTAGCCTTATAGCCCAACTGTGAAGGATCGAAAAGTTGCCTGCCATCGCCCTTAATTGCATACTGCCATGTATGCAGTGCAGATTCTGATACTTCCACTGCAATCTTTTGATGAGGGGATGTAACCCTCATTGCCTTGCGGGCACATAGTGATAATGGGATGCATACCAATAATAGCGCGACTTTAATCCGCAAAGCATTAAACATAACTCTCATATAACTTTTAACCAATTTAAAACCCTGTTGCCCCTTGCAACCAGCAATCTTATGACAATGAATGACTGTCTTTCTTAATCCAGCAGGCACATCCCAACAAATAGAGCGCACAGGCCAAAATGACACAGATGCCACCTACCATGCCGGCATGGTCGATCGTCCAACCCAGCAGCGGAGTGACGATACCACCACCGGCCACAGCTGTAATCAACAGACCAGAAACGCTGCCAGTATCTTTGGGATAGTAACTAAATGCCACCGAATAAATGATGGAGAAAACGGTTGAGGCAAAGAATCCCACTGCACCGATGCAGACCATCGTGAGCGTGGCAGATCCTGCAAAAGCCATCACTACCAACGACAAGACGCACAGCACACCGTTGACTCTGAAATAGAGCACCTCACTGATACGGGTGAGCAACGCCACACCTATAAACGCACCTACCGTACGGCAGAGGAAATAGACCTGTGGCGCAAACTTGGCCATCTCCGGCTGCCAATCGAAGCGTGAAGCCATCAGCTTGGAACTCAAGAAGTTGGTGGAGACATCCAGACCCACAATAGCCAAGATACCAATAAAGAGTACCAACATGCGCGAGTTGGCCAACAAGGCAAAGGTTTTGCCCATCGACAGCTTATCGCCCGATTGTTCGTCGGCTTGCACCTCCGGCACGGTCATCATCCACAGGGCAGACAGCAACGTGATAACGCCCATGATGGGGAAACAGTAAAACCAATGCTCCATATCCCAGATTGTAACGGCAATCATGACTATCTCTGGACCTGCCAAAGACGAAAGGGCCTTGACCACCTGACCGGCCGTAAGACTACTGGCACGCAGGCTGCCCTGTGGCACAACATGACAGATAAGCGGATTGAGTGATACCTGCAGCATGGTATTGCCGATTCCGATGAGGGCAAAGGTGATGAGGCAAGCCACGCTGTCGTAAGCCAACAACGGAAGGAAAGTTCCCACGATGGTGATGATAAGGCTCACCATCACCGTACGACGGCAACCGATACGCCCCATGAGATTGGCCGTAGGAATGGCCAGCACGAGAAACCACAAGAAAACGAGCGACGGAACGATGCCCGCCATGGTGGAAGACCAGCCGAAAGAACGCTGTACATAGTCTGATGCGATACCTACAATGTCGCAGAATCCCATCACAAAAAAACCGGAAAGGATGGGCAAAACAGCCATCCACTTGTTCTCAGAATGTGACATAATAGACTTAGATGATGATTTTGCTGCAAAATTATTTGTTTTATCTGGAAAAAACCACTATTTTTGTTCTTAATTACTTACACAATCTTACGATTTACGTTAACAACTATGATTCGTATCAAAGAGGGATTCAAGGGGCAAAGGCTGGTTACACTACCTGAAAACCTGATGTCTGACTGCGCAACCGACCCGCTCATCGGCAATCTGTATATCCGCAAGATTGGTTACTTCCCCCATGTCAAGTATCATTATATAAGCAAGCAACAGGGGGTAGCCTACGCCATGCTCATCTATTGTACAGAGGGTGTGGGCTGGGTAAACATTGACAACCAGACGATGATGGTGAAAAGCGACGAATATATAATCCTGCCTCCCCATACTCCTTACGCATTCTGGGCAGACGAGGAGCACCCCTGGACCATCTACTGGATTCACTTCTGTGGACGTGTGGCCGACGCATTCATCCCCCACCCTGTGACACCTTATCCGATAGGACGAGGATTGGAATCGCGCATCCAATACAGGCTCGACCTGTTTGAGGAGATGTACCAAGCCTTCTCTCATGGCTATATCCGCGACTATATGACCTACTCGTCAATGTGCCTGCATTATTTTCTTGCCTCATTCAGATGGGTGACCCAATACCGCCACATCGTGGCGGTGAACCATCAGGGCGACGAATTGCTGGACCGCGTCATCTATTACATGAACGAACACCTGCAGACCCAACTACGATTGGAGGATATAGCCAGCCATTTCCATTATTCGGTATCTCACTTCTCCATGCTTTTCAAGGAGAAGACCGGCATGTCACCCATCCGATACTTCCTGCACATGAAAGTGCAGAAGGCATGTGAGCTGATAGAGTTGTCGAACCTGAAGCTCAACGAGGTAGCCAATATCCTTGGATTTGAGGAGCCGGCCTACTTCACCCGCATCTTCACCAATGTGATGGGTATGACACCATCCCAATACCGGCGTGCCGAGCGCCCACAGCAGACCAATCGTACAACGACAAGGCGCAAGACCTCCGACACCTGAGTGCGGAGGCCTTGCGCCCTTGCTGTTCGTTTTTTCTTGTCCTTATATCCGTGTTTTCACCGGCTTGACGGTCTCGCGCTTCACGGCCAATTGCAGCGTGGCGCGAATATCCTCTACCGAGGCACCCACCGAGAGGATATACGTGCCGGCATCGGTTACCCATGCCATCCGGTCCTCATCAAACGATGCCAAATCTGACAGGGGGAAATCCATCTCCACCACCGCACTCTCACCCGGAGCGATCAGCGGGGTCTTGCCGTAAGCTTTCAGTTCTCGGAGAGGTTTTTCCAGTTTTCCTTTAGGGGCTGTAGCGTAGAGCTGCACCACCTCTTTACCGCTCACTTTACCCGTATTGGTCACCTTGACCGCTACCTTGCAACGCCCATTCTTGACCTTCATCGTGGGTGTGCCGTAGGCGAAGGTGGTGTAAGAGAGACCATAGCCGAAAGGATAGGCCACCTCGCAGCCACGGGTGTTGAAATGGCGGTAGCCTACCCATATATCTTCCTCGTAGAGGGTATAGCCGAGGTCTTTCTTGGCCATCACCTCTGCGCCGGGACGCAACAGTTCGTCCCAACTGAACTTATAGTGCAGGGGGAAATTCTTCGAAGCCGGAATATCGGTATAGGCATTGGCGAGCGTCATGGGCAACTTACCCGAGGGGCACACCTTGCCGGTAAGAACATTGGCCACGGCGTTGCCGCCCTCTTCTCCCGGCTGCCAAACCAACAGGATGGCATCCACCAATCCTTGCCACGATGCGATATCCATCGCACCACCCGTATTGAGCACCACCACCACGGGCTTCTTCTTGGCATGGAAAGCCTTGCTCACATTCTCAATCAACTTGCGCTCCGTGGGAGTAAGCAGGTAATCACCCTCTTTATAGTCGCGGTCTTCACACTCGCCTGCATTGCGGGCTATGGTGATGATAGCCTTGGAGCAATCCTTGGCTCTGTAACCGATGAATGACGGGTCGAGGTCGGCCTCTTTGGGCTTTTTGTAACCGAAGAACCAGTTTTTCCAACTGGGCGTATTGGCTTCGCCCAACTGAAAATCTTCATTGGCGATATACTGGCGGTAATACTGGTCCAGACGTGGGTGAATAGACACATTGGCGTTGGCCAATCCCTGAATCATATTGATGGTATAGGGTGTGTTGACATCAGCCGAACCAAGTCCGTTGGCATAGAAATTATACGAACCGACACCAAAGAGCGCCACTTTCTCGTCTTTGGCCAGCGGCAGGGCGGTACGTCCATTTTTGAGCAGCACGATTCCCTCTTCCGCTGCCTCACATGCCACCACGGCATGTGCTTTCAGATCAGGATTCCAAGTGGCTTGATGACCCTTGAAACTCTTGGTCTTCAGGACATAGCGCAGCACCCTGCGCACACCTTCGTCCACATCGGCCTCGGAGAGGGCACCGTTTTTCACTCCCTCCACAATATCTTTTACCTGTTGGGGCTTGCCGCCCATGAGCAGGTCGTTGCCGGCATGTATCTGATCGACCGTAATACGGGGCTCGCCCCAGTCGGTCATCACCACGCCTCGGAATCCCCACTCGCCACGAAGCAGGTCGGTGAGCAGCCCTCGGTGGCTCTGCACGCGCTGCCCGTTCAGGCTGTTATACGAAGACATGACCGCCCACGGGTTGGACTCCCTGATGGCAATTTCAAAATTGCGCAGATAGATCTCGCGCAGTGCCCGTTGGGAGATGCGTGCATCGTTGAACATGCGCATAGACTGCTGGTTATTGGCAGCAAAGTGCTTGATGGTGCCTCCCACACCCTGCGACTGCAATCCTCTGACGATGGCGGCTGCCATATAACCAGACAGCAACGGGTCTTCAGAGTAATATTCAAAATTGCGTCCATTGAGCGGATTGCGCTGGATGTTGAGACCGGGTGCCAGCAACACGTCGATGCCGTACGAGTTGAGTTCCTCACCCATCGTGGCACCCACCTTGGTTACTAATTTGTCATTCCATGTCGAGGCCAACAGCGTGGCCACCGGGAAGCCTGTACAGTAATACTTGCGTGTATCTCCCTTTCGCACAGTATCAATACGCAGTCCCGAAGGGCCATCTTGAAGATAGGTATGCGGAATGCCCAATCGGCTTACGGCACAGGTCGTTCCCGCCACATTGGCCACCAGACTGCTGCCTTCCTCTACTGACACACCTACAAGCATGGCTGCTTTTTCCTCCAAAGTCATGGCACGCAGTATCTTTTCCACAGGATCTTTACCCAACTGTGGCAATCGCTTGTTTTGCGCACTCGTCCCTACCACGCACGCAAAAGCCAACAAACACAATAGTTTTTTCATTTGATTTCGTTATTAAAGTTTTCATCTACAAAGATAAAGATTTTTCGCGAATCGCCCATACTTTTACGTGTTTATTTTCATTGTCCCCATTGTGGTAGACATTCGCGACCAGTCCACAGGAAGAAAACTATCAACTGTGATGGAAAAAAACTGTAGTGTGGATTAATTTTTACGACAACAAAGACAACCCAAACAACAACTGTCGGTATCGTTGTCTTTGTTGTCTCTGTTGTCGTTTTTCATACTGAGCAGAGAAGAAAATATAAAAAGTCAGAGGAATAATCATGGCTTGTTTGAAAAAAATCAGAGGAATAGCCTTCTTTGGTTCCCTCTCCGCCGCTTCCTATTCTCGACAAAAATATTCACCTGAAGAAACCACCCACCTGACTTCTCATTTCTCTTATACGACCGATTGGAGTATAACGACGACAATGACAACATAAACAACACTTGTCATTATTCTATTTGTCTCTGATGTCGTTATCCATAGTGAGCAAACAAAGTTGTGTACGCGCGTTGGACGCAAGTTGACAGAAGTATCGCAAACAGACTTCGATTAATGTTTAATGAAAGTAAACATAGCGTA
>SFKY01000032.1 GCA_004554665.1 Bacteroidales bacterium | reverse complement strand
GTTGGCTGCATACGGTGCCTTGCTGACCTCTGAGGTCATAGAGATATTGCCCTTGTCGTCATAGTTCTTGATCTCGAACGTATAAGAACGCTCTTCCAACTCGGGGATATACACCCTGATGGTATCCAGACCGGCATAGTCGGCATAGTTTATCTCCATGCTTTGGTCACCTGAGTTCCAGCTGATGATAGCCTTCTGTACCGAAGGATCCTTAGGAGCCACCCACTCAAGCATCACGCGGTTGTGCCCGGCATAACCTGTCAGCCCATTGGTCTTTTCAGGATATACGATTCCGCCGGGTATCACCCATTCCTTATATATTCCGTCTTGATCCTTGCAGGAAGTAAATCCCAATGCGATGATCAGCGATACGAATATCAATATTTTATTGTTCATTGTTTCTGCTTTTTTTGATTATCTATAAGATTCCAAAACCTGACCGTATGGCAAGATCTCTTCCAACTGGAATTGTCCCTTCCTGTTAACAGTGTTCCAAGTCTCGTAAGTATCGAGAATCACCAGTCGGAGATAGCGGAGTTCATCGTAAGCGTGGGGGAACAGGAGCGGATCCATCTCAAACTCCGTACCCTGGTTCCAGTAAACGATATCCTCGTCTGTCCATGCACCCGGTGTACCATCAGGATTGTAGCCAGAGGGCTTGGGCTGGGTATAAGTACCGAGCTTGAACCAGCAGTCTGCAAAGCCATGCTCATTATCAGGATTGGGCGAGAACTTCTTCGGGTCTTCAATAGAGCCCCAGAACTCATAGTCACGCGGGTTGGCAAGTTGATAAGGATAATATGACCTACGAGACCATTTTGCAATTCGTGACAGAATCACACGCTTACCCAAATCGAATGTCAGCCATTGCGGCATGGGGCAGTTCGGGTGACTTGCATAGATGTTAGCTTCATTACCACTATAAATACGATCCCAAAGATTCATAATATAAAGTGGTGATCTTTCCATATAAGAGTTATCGTCACCAGGGTTGTAATACTGTACCTTGGTGGGATCAATCTCTACCTCCTCACGCGGCGTGAGCACAGCGATGGTCTTATCAGAACGGTTGCCCCAGTTGTCGCGCAAGTAGCAGCCAAAGAGTGTCTCCTTGGGATCCAGACCACGACGAGCCAAGTAAATGTCCTCACTGGCGGTAAAGAGCGTGGTCACCTCCACCCACTTGCGGTCCTCATCAGCTTTGTCAATCTCTGTGGGATCCGTGCAAGCCATCAGCACCACGGCCAGATTCTCCTTAAAGGTGTTGTTCTCGATATGAATCTTCACACCACCGAAGCACTGCTCCATCGACACCTGTACGGTCTGTACGGCAGGAGCCTCAGGATTGATGGTCACATCCACCGGTTCGGAAAGATCGCCGTTGGAATTGAAAGCATAGATATGCACCTGCTGAGCATCAGTTGTGGCATAACCCTCTACGGTCAGAGAGTCTATATAGCGTGAGATACGGGTCTCCACCTGCTCACCATTACGCACATACTTGGCCACCACTCCCTTGAGATTAGGGTCGTTAGGCAGTCCTACCTTGATGACTGCACCACCGGGAATCGCACGAACCGAAGTCACGGTGACAGCCTTCGGGGCGGGTATCGAACCATCTATCTGGTCGATACGGTCGCCATCGCCACAGCCTACAAGCAGCATGGCAGCGACAGCTATACATGATAATATTAGTTTTTTCATTGTTTCAATATTTTGTTGTTACCATCCTAAGTTTTGTACCAAGTTAGGATTGCGCTCCATATTGGTCGTATTGATGGGCCAGAAATAGTCGCGCAGCACGAAAGGAGTCTCAAAGATGAGCAACTTTCTGTAATAATCCTCGGGAGTAGCACCTGTTACGGTGTAACCATACTGTCCCTTAGCATACTCCTCGGCAGCGGTCATCCAGCGACGGAGATCCCAGAAACGCTGGCTCTCGAAGCAGAGCTCGATAGTGCGCTCCTGACGGATGATCTCACGCATACCAATCTGCGAATTGTACTTGCCCGGAGCCTTGCTGTACTGGCTGTCCCATGCCTCCTTGACACCAGGGATGCCGGCACGCAGACGTACAGAGTCTACATAGTTGAAGAGATCCTGACTGTGGGCACCATTGGGACCCTCGGCCTCGTTGATAGCCTCGGCATAGAGCAGGTACAGGTCTGCCAGACGGATGATCGGATAGGGATACCAATTCCATGAAACGTTGGAGCCACTGGAACCGATACGGGCCACTCTCGGAATGGTCTTCTTGGGATAATATCCCGTAGGAGAACCTGTCTCGTTGTTGGTCTTACCATGAGTCATACCGAAGCGATTCTCAAGATAGTAGACATCGTTGGGGCTTGAGATGTTGTAGCTTGGCAATGCACCCAGCCACTTGCCACCGTCGAAGCCGAGGTCGGCATAGTAACGCGGCTCACGATCAAAGTTGTACCGTACGGTGGTGTAACCCTCCTGGATGTAGTACTTGTGCGAATCGTCACCCTCGCGGAATTCCATATTCTTGGACGAATCCCACGTATTGTCTGATGCCATGGGCAGACCATGCTTGGTATAGAACATGTCAGCAATCTTCAGAGGCACACCCATGAAAGCATAGCATGAAATATTACCAGGGGAAGTAATACCTGCACGATACTGGATATTAGGCATTGTAAGCACTTGCCAATACTGCTGCTGTGTACGGTCGGCATTGGTCTGTCCCCAGATCTTCTCTGTGGTCCAGCCGGCAGTCATGGCACCACGGATCTTAATCTCGCGGCGCAGAGTATCGGGCATGATTTCGTACACCTCAGGCGCATCGTACATACGCTTACCGCCAGCCTGGCAGATGTCCACAGCCTCCTTACAGTATTGTACAGCGTCGTTCCAGCGTGCCTGCTTCTGCTCGTCGGTCTTGGTGGGGAACAACTGTGTGCCCCTGTTGTCTACCAGATTCTTGAAGTCGGCATTGCCGTTGAAGAGCGGGCTGGCAGCATAGACAGCCACACGTGCTCTCAACGCGGCGGCAATGGGCTGGGTGATACGGCCATACTCGTTGATGTCTACCTCGAGAGGCAGGTCGGGGATGGCTTCGGTCAGCTGATGGAGCACGAAGTTGAAGCAAGAGTCGATATCATCACGATACACACGCACCTCCTCTACACTCGAGTCCATCGGCTTGCTCTGCACGACGACAGGGATAGGGCCATACTTGCGGATCAGGTTGAAGTGATAGTAAGCCTTGAGGAAACGTGCCTCTGCTATCCAGCGCTTGCGCTCGAGCTCACCCAAGTCGGGCACCATGTGCACGTTGTCCATGAAGATGTCGCAGCAGCGAATACCACGGTACATCCAGTCCCAGTCGTCACCATAGGGAGAACCAGCCTTCTGTCCGTAACGCAACATATTGGAAAATGTCATGGGAACACGACCTGAAGTGTTAGAAATTCCTCGGGTATAGGTGTCGCAAAACTCGTCGCTACCCAACATGGCTGGGTCAGACCCCGAAGCACCCTCACCGGTCATATACCCATAGCAGGTGCTCAGATACCTGATAGCCGTAGAACGGAGATGGAAAGCAGACTCGAGGTCGGCATTGCCATCATCAGGAACTACATCCAGATAGTCACTGCAGGATGCGAAGCCGAATACGGCCAACACACCACCCATGACTATATGCTTGATATTATATATTTTCTTTAACATAAACTTATTATTTTACTCAAATGTGACATTCAAACCGATATTGATAGTGCGCTGCAACGGATAGTTGAGTGCGGAAGTACCCTGCTCGGGATCCCACATGTCGAAGTTGCTCCAGCAGAGGAGGTTGGTACCCGACACATAGAATCGGAGGTTCTGGATATGGGCAGGCTTGGTCCACTTCTCAGGCAGAGAATAACCCAACTCAACCTGCTTGACGCGGAGGAATGAACCGTCGCGCATCCACCAAGTAGAGGTCGGTGTGTTGTTGTTGTTGAGATAATTGCTCAGACGGGGCCAGAAAGCATAGACATTGCGGTTGTCCTCGCTCCAGTGGCTGTCGGCAATGGCCTTGAGCAACTGGGTGTTGTTATAGAACGGTGCCATACCACCCTTGTTGTTGGAGCTGTAACCACCGGCATTGATCCAGAACGACTCGTTGGCCAAGCCCTGGAAGAAGATAGAGGCATCGAAGCCCTTGTAACCAACAGAGAAACCGAAACCGTAGATAAGCTCAGGAGAGGTAGGATTGCCAATGGGCACCATGTCGGCACTGTTGATCACGCCGTCGCGATTGACATCGGTGTACTTGATGTCACCACCGCCATAGTTGGAGGTACCGAGTGCAGACTGGTCAGGGCTGTTGCGTGCCTCGGCATCGTCGATGAAGAGACGCTCGGCAATGTAACCCCAAGCCTGGCTGACAGAACGGCCCACGTGCTGACGGTAAGACTCCTTGTAGATAGGCTCCTCGTACACCTCGTACTTACTGCGTGCGAAGGTGAAGTTACCACGGGCAGAAGCCCAGAGATCCTTACCCCAATTCTGCTTATACTCCAGCTGGACATCGATACCATGTGCAGAAGCCTCACCGATGTTGGCACCAATGGTAGACTCGAGACCCATGGTGGTAGGTATGTCGGTACGGGTCATGTAGATATCCTTACGACGCTCCTTGTAATACTCTGCGATGATGTCGAGCTTGCCATAGAGGCTCACCTCCAATGCCAGGTTTTGCTTGGTAGCGGTCTCCCAGCTGATGGCCTCGTTGGGATAACGGGTTACAGAGATACCCTCGTTCTTTATTCCCTCTGCGATAGAGGCGTTACCACTCTGTCCGAAGTTACCATGCAGGCTGCCATTGTTCATGTTCATGGTAGAGATATAGAAGAAGCGGTTTTTGCTGTCACCGATGTTGTCGTTACCCACGAGACCCCACGAATAGCGCAGCTTCAACTTGGAGATGACTTCGCGCAGCGGCTCAAAGAACTTCTCGTTAGAAATCAACCAGCCGGTACCGATAGAGGGGAAGAAACCCCAACGGTGACTCTTGTGGAAACGCTCAGAACCGTTGTAACCGAAGTTGAACTCGGCGAAATAACGGTCATCGAAGCCGTAAGTGAAACGTCCGGCGAGGCTCACATTGCGTGAGGGCAGAGAGAGCTGCAGGCTACCGGCATTGGCCACGCGCTTCTCGCGGGTGGTGAATACGAGCAAGCCGCCGAGTGAGTGGGCACCGAAATGATTGTTCCAGTACAGGCGGTTCTCCCAATACATGGTGTTGGTCACGTTCTTAGTACCCTCACTATAAGTAAGGTAGTCGGTACCATTCTCGTTGATACGATAGACACTGTAGGTGTTGAGGTACGAATCGTAGGTATTGAGCGCATACCAGTAGGGACTGTACGAACGGTACACGGTGAAGTCTGACAGACGGCTGAGGTTGAACAGGGTGGTGAACTTCAATCCCTTGGTGATGAAACTCAAGTCCTGGTCCAACTGTACAGAGGCCAACATCTGCGAACGCTGATAGTCCTTGTAGCCACGTACCATCTGTGCATAGGGGTTGAGGTAACTGCCGTCCTCGTAGTTACCAAACATGATGTGTCTGATACCGACATGGTCGTCGTCCATGGGGTAGTAGGCGGGGAAGAGCACGGGGTCTGAGTGCATGACATTGACAAACATGTCGTTACCACTGCTCATCGGACCTGTGTAGTCGTCGAAGTTACCGGTCAGACGGATACCGAGCTTGGTGGTCTTGGTCACGTTCACATCCACATTGGCACGCAGGGTGTAGACCTTGCTGTCGATGTTGCTGTTGAACGAGTTGCGCTTGTCCACATTCAAGATACCGCTATCCTGTGTATAGGCTCCCGACACATAGTAGCTCGAGATCTTGCCACCACCGCGGATAGACACGTCGGCACGGGTAGAGTGGGCAGCACTCTTAAACAACATGTTGTACCAGTCGTTGGCGGGATAGATGTAGCGGTTGGCATTGGGCTTGCCGGTCTGCTCGATCTTGTCATAGCTGTAACGGAGCTCGCCCAGCGGGTCGCGGGTCTTGATGGCCTCGTTGTAAGCCTTCATATAGGTTACAGGATCGGCCAGCTCCACCTCCTTGGTAGGCGACTGGATAGAGTGCTCGATACGGGCAAAGACGCGGGCAGGACCTTCCTGACCACGCTTGGTGGTAACGAGGATCACACCGTTGGCACCACGTGCACCGTAGAGTGCGGCAGCCGAGGCATCCTTGAGGATAGAGAAGCTCTCGATGTCGTCCGGACGCAGACGGTTAAGGTCTGTCGTGGTAAGCTCGATGTTGTCAATCAGGATAAGCGGGTTGGCACCACCCTCACCAAAGGTAGTGACACCACGGATGAAGAAGTCGGTGTTGTCGGTGCCCGGCTCACCCGAACGGGTGTAGGCGATCATACCAGCAATGTTTCCGGCAAAAGACGTAGTAAGGTTACTCGATGGTACTCTAAGGTCTTTTGTGTTTACCGTGGTAATAGAGCTGACAATCGACTCTTTCTTCTGCTTACCGTAAGCCACGATGGTTACCTCTTTCAACTCATCTGCCTTAGGCGCCAAAGAGACGTTGACGACTGTTTGAGAACCTACCGCAATGGTCTGTGATTCCATTCCGAGGAATGAGAACACCAGCTTGTCTGACGGATTGGCTTTTATCTCAAAAGCTCCATCCAAATCAGTAGTCACACCCCTTGTGGATTTCTCAATTAAAATACTCACACCTGGCAAAGGTTCGCCAGTTTCTTTTTCGATTACTTTTCCTTTCACTGTCTTTTCTTGCGCGAAAAGGGCTAATGGAAAGAAGAATAGGAAAAAGAGCAATGTTAAACTACATTTCTTTCTCATTTTATTCAATTATTAAGATGATGCTGTCACAAATTTACGGCTTTTTATGACATGTCAAAAACAAATACAAGAAAATTAAGGTTATAAACAAAAATTTGTAGGACAAATTTTGCGCAAATCCTAAAAATAACTAAAATATATGACATACATCCTTAATATTTGGCATGCCGATTTGCAAAGTCGACTGAACAATATCGCGTGTTAACACTGACTGTTGTCAAAAAAATCGTAAAAAAATGATTAGCCCGGAGGGCTGTACAAGGAGTAACCGGGGGCAATACCTCCCCATGCATGACGTACAGCCTTTCAGGCTAACGTTGCTTGTGGCGATGGCAACCGAGGGCGTTGCCCCCGGTTACTCAAGGTATAGCCCTACGGGCTGTTACGGGCCCTGCTCCTGCCTTAGCCTTCATCCTATCCTTGCTGCATGCGGACACACCGAGCTGTGTCCCTACCGCTGGTTGCTTGTGTCATCAGTCACATCGCAGTCACTTCTCCGAGCTAAACATGGCGTTTAGGCATCGTAAACGCCACCTTTAGCCCGCTAATCATGGCATTTAGGTCTGACATTTGTCACCGATGCAAAAAAACAAGGGGGAAAAAAGCGGTGGGAAACGAAATAATCGCTAACTTTGCATACATTATTATATATGACCTTTAAAAAGAAAAGACATGAAAAAAACGATTTTAGCCGTGACATGGGTCACGCTCTCCCTGCTCGGCATGTCGGCTACGCCAGCGATGGCACAGACCGACGACCTACCCCAACCCTTTACCGGCACCATCACCGATGAGCGCGGCAAGCCCGTGGAAGGCGTTATCGTGAGCAACGGTTTCACCTGCGTACAGACCGACGCCAAGGGACGGTATGAACTGCCGTTCCACAGCGCATCCAAGTTTGTCTACTTCACCGTGCCGGCCGACTGTGAGGTACCCACCCACTCGGCAACCGACAACACAGCCTGCTTCTATCAGGAGGTGAAGGCCGACAAGTCGGTGTATGACTTCAGCGTGACCAAGCTGCCCAAAGGCAAGGAGAAGAACCATAAACTCATCGTCATCGGAGACCCACAGGTGACCAATGCTTTCAACCCCTATTTCACAGGACCCAACGACAACCCCATCAACAAGAGCGATGTGGAGCGGTTTACCGAGGAGACAATGGAAGACATCAAGCGCACCATCGCCTCGCTGCCCAAAGGCACGCCGGTCTATGGCATCAGTATGGGCGACGACGTGCAATACTACGGTGGCTACAACGAGAAGCTGGAGGGACAGATTCGCGCGGCACTGGGCTCGTCGCAGATGAAACTCTTCTCTGTCATCGGCAACCACGACCAGGACGGCAAGGCACTCTTCAAACAGAAGTGGGAGGAGGCCTGGGGACCCACCGACTACTCTTTCGACCGCGGCAACGTGCACTATGTGTGTTTCAACAACGTGATCTACTACCGTGGGCAGGCCTATTGGCAACCCGGAGAACTCACGGATGAGCAATTGGCATGGTTGGAGAGCGACTTGAGCCTGGTTCCCAAGAGCAAGCTGGTGGTGCTCTCTTACCACATCCCGCTTACTTTCGGCAACCGCACCCAGAAAGGCAATCCGCACGCCATCGGCAACGGTCATTACGCCTCTACCCGCATCACCCGCATCATGGATTTGCTCAAACCGTTCAAGGGCTACGAACTTTTCTGCGGCCATACGCACTTTGCCGTGAACAATGAGATCGAGATAGACGGCCAACACATACTGGAGCACTGCCACGCGGCAGCCTGCGGCGACATCTGGCAATCTAATGTCAACATAGACGGCGTGCCCAATGGCTACTATGTCTACGAAATGAAGGGCAACAAGGTGAAAGACTGCTACTACAAGGGCACCAACTGGGACAAAGAGAAACAGATGGCGCTCTTCAGGGCCGACACCGACCTGAACGGGGAAAGTTATGCAGCCGACTGGAACCTGCCGCGCGATTCGGGCATCATCGTGGCCAATGTCTTTAACGCTGATTCGGAGTGGAAGGTGTATGCCATAGAAAACGGAAAGAAGACGGAGATGACCCGCCTGCAAAAGACCCCATGCCAAGATGCTTTTGCCGTGGGTTACCACCACAAGTATGCCAAATCTAATGTCTACAACTTTTTCAGCAAGAAAAACGGTTACCTGAAAATGAACCACTGGTATTATTACCAGCCCAAAGACCCCAATGCCTTTATCACCATCAAGGTGGTGGACAAGTATGGCAATACGTACACCGAGACGAGTGACCATGTGGTTACGGAGCCTTTTTATAATTACGCACACTACTATTAAAGGCTTTATTAAAGGTAAAACGGTAAAGAGGTAAAGAGGTAAAAAAGTAATTCAAGGTATATAGGCGGCCACACCAAGGTGCGCCCCAACACTTAGCTGGTACTTTTTTACCTTTTTACCTCTTTACCGTTTTACCTTTAATAAGGCCGTTTTACCTTTAACTGCATCCATTTCCCGCGCCAGAGGCGGATGAGGAAGACGCTGCCACGCAAGGTGAGTTCTACAGCCATGGCCACCCACACGCCCTTGAGCCCGTAATGCGGGGCAAGGAGGGCGGCTGTGGTCAGGCGCACACACCACATCGAAGCCAGATTCATGATGGCTGGGCGCAAGGTATCGCCTGCGCCCACACAGACACTGTAGGTGACGATGGAGGCGGCAAAGAAGGGTTCGGCAAAGGCTTCGATACGGAGCACCTCGGCTCCCAACTGCCGAATCTCGGCCACGGGCGACAACAGCCCTATCATCTCCGGTGCAAAAACATACATCAGCACACCCATCAGGGCCATCACGGCCATGCCCAGTCCCACCGTCATGTGGGCGAAACTGCGGCACAGGTCGCCACGCTGGGCACCATAGGTCTGGCCAACCAGCGTAGAGGCTGCATCGCCAATGCCATAGCCCGGCATATAGCACAGGCTCTCGGCCGTGATGGCAAACGAGTTGGCAGCAATGGCCACATTACCCAGCGGCGCCACGATGAGGGTACTCACCACCTGTGCCCCACTCATGAGCACAGACTGCACAGCGATGGGCAGACTGATACGCAGCGCGTGGTGCACATAGTCCCACACCCACCTAAACGGCACACCGTCTTGCCGCAACGACAGTATCCGGTTGCGGCAAGCGGCTATCCACGTCATGGCAAGCGAGGTAATCAGATAGGCACAGGCCGACCCTATGGCCGCACCTACCACGCCCATGTCCAACAGATAGATAAAAAGATAGTTGAAAGCCACGTCGAGCACACACATCGAGATACTCATGGCGCTCGGCACACGCATGTCGCCCGAACTCTTGAGCATGGCGGCAGACAGATGAAACAGCAACAGAAAAGGAAGCGCCAACGAGAACACCCTGAAGTAAGCCGATGCGTCGGCAGCAATATCCGCTCCGCCACCTAACCAATAAGGCAGCCCCGGGCTGACGGCCTTCCCCACACCGGCGAGCACCACGCTCACCGCCAATCCGCATACCAGCGCATGGCGAAACACGTTGCGGGCCTGCGAGAAATCGTTGGCTCCCACAAAGTGGGCCACCTGCACCGAGAATCCGGTAGAGGCCGCCGAGAGGATGCTGCCCATGAGCCACAGTGTAGACTCCACCAATCCGATACTGGCCGAGGCGGCCGCACCCAAGTGTCCCACCATCGCGGCATCGATGAAGAACATGAGCACCACCGTAATCTGCGCCAGCATAGACGGCACGCTCAGTTCCACAATCAGGTCGAGCTTCTCGCGCGTGGTCATCTGCTTGCCCATGCGTATCTTCTCCAGTAACAGTTCGCTTCTCTTCACCATTTGATTATATATGATATAGGGGACACAGGCATCGCCCTCCCCGCTCCGATTCTGCCTGCAAAGGTACGCATTAGAAACGAGAAAAGCGACCCCATACACATGGAATCGCCTCAGAAAACTTGTTTTCTACACTTCTCTCTCTCAAATTTCTCTCTATCTTTCCTGTTATCCTATGCCTCCATCCGTCTTCCACGACCGATACAAGGCATCATCATCTTAATCTTGTCTACCTTTACTAATACCGGGGTAACACTTTGCCCCCTCCATGTGTTGTTATCCTGACTCTTTATTACCTTAAGAGTACCTATGTATTTCTTTCTGATGCAAAGGTACTGCTTTTATCACAAATTTGCCATAAAAAAAGCGTTCAAACTTACCAATTTGAACGCTTTCTTGACATACGTCAAAGTACCTATTCGCCCACCCAGCCCCAGTCGGGTTTGGCCGATACCGGCGGCGCAACGGTCCCCGGCCTGTAGTAGGCCACCAGGGTGAGATCAAAAGTAAGGGTGGAGTAACCGGGAATGGTGTTGCCACTTCCCGAGCTATAGTCAGACTCGCCGTAGGCCAAGTTGTAAGGGATGGTGACCCTCCAGCGGTCGCCCGGCTTCATATTGAGCAATGCCGTGGTGAAGCCGTCGATGACCGATGACACCGCAAAAGTGGCCGGGCGCATGGTCTCGAGGTTGTAGTCGCCCGTCCAGCTCTGGTCAAACACATAGCCGGCAGGCCATGAGGCCGTGGGGATGTAGCTGCCACGGTAGTGCACGCGCACCGAGTCGGTGTACAGGGGGCTGGAAGTACCTGTGCCCTCGTTGA
Organism: Bacteroidales bacterium; assembly: GCA_004554665.1. GTDB lineage: Bacteria > Bacteroidota > Bacteroidia > Bacteroidales > Bacteroidaceae > Prevotella. The sequence continues at coordinate 16,179 of SFKY01000032.1, read as the reverse complement.
GCACCTCGACGATGATGTTGTCCTCTGCATTTTGTGCCACAGGCTCCTCCAATGAGTAATTGCGGATAATCTTGTAACGCGACGGATTGCTCTTGGCCTTCTCGTACAGCGACTTAAAATAAGTCTCGTTACGGTTTTTCCAGTCTGCCAACTCGTTGGTTTCCTCGTTGGTCTCCGAGCACGACACCGCCATCAGCGGCAGCATCAGTGCCATACACCTTATTATATATTCCTTGATCATGCTCTATTGGTCTTATTGGCTCCCGCCCTCATGCTGTTCGAGGGCGGAAGAATGGGTTAAATGAGTTTCTTCAGCAGGCTGGTGATGCTCACGCGGTCTTCGATAATGGCGCGGAGCTGCTCTACCGGCACACGCTCCTGCTTCATGGTGTCGCGATAGCGCAGCGTCACGGTGTTATCGGTGAGCGTGTCGCCATCTACCGTCACACAGAAAGGCGTACCGATGGCATCCTGACGGCGATAGCGCTTGCCGATGGAATCCTTGGCCTCGATATGGGTGTTGAAGTGGAACTTCAGGTCGTTCACAATCTCCTGCGCCTTCTCGGGCAGACCGTCCTTGTTGACCAATGGCAGCACGGCACACTTCACCGGTGCCAATGGCTCCGGCAGACGCAGCACCACGCGGCTGCCATTGTCCAGCTGCTCTTCCGTATAGGCATGGCAGAGCACGCTCAGGAACATGCGGTCCACACCGATAGAGGTCTCGACGTCGTAAGGCACGTAGCTCTCGTTGGTATCGGGGTCGAAATACTTGATCTGGCGGCCGCTATACTTCTCATGCTGAGAAAGGTCGAAGTTGGTACGCGAGTGTATGCCTTCCACTTCCTTGAATCCGAACGGCATGTGAAACTCGATATCAGTAGCAGCGTTGGCATAGTGGGCCAGTTTCTCGTGGTCATGGAAACGATAGTTGTCGTCGCCCATGCCCAGCGCCTTGTGCCAGGCCATGCGGTGCTCCTTCCAGTACTCAAACCACTTCATCTCCGTGCCCGGCTGGCAGAAGAACTGCATCTCCATCTGCTCAAACTCGCGCATACGGAACACAAACTGACGGGCTACGATCTCGTTGCGGAATGCCTTACCGATCTGTGCGATACCGAAGGGGAGCTTCATACGTCCCGTCTTCTGCACATTGAGGTAGTTTACGAAGATACCCTGTGCTGTCTCCGGACGCAGATAGATCTTGTTGGCAGCATCAGAAACCGACCCCATCTCGGTAGAGAACATGAGGTTGAACTGGCGCACGTCTGTCCAGTTCTTGGTTCCGCTGATGGGGTCTACGATTCCCTCGTCCAGGATAATCTGCTTCAGCGCTTCCAAGTCGGGTCCTTGCATAGCCGCTGTATATCGGGCATGGAGGTCATCGCGCTTCTGCACATTCTCGAGCACACGGGGGTTGGTGGCGCGGAACTTGGCCTCGTCAAAGTCGGCGCCAAACTTCTTGGCAGCCTTGGCCACCTCCTTGTCTATCTTCTCGTCGTACTTGGCAATCTGGTCTTCTATCAGATTGTCGGCACGATAGCGTTTCTTGCTGTCGCGATTGTCGATGAGAGGATCGTTGAAAGCGTCGACATGACCCGAAGCCTTCCACACGGTGGGGTGCATGAAGATGGCTGCATCGATACCCACGATATTGCTGTGGAGCAACACCATCGATTTCCACCAATATTCCTTTATATTGTTTTTCAGTTCCACACCGTTCTGACCGTAGTCGTAAACGGCTGCGAGTCCGTCGTAGATTTCAGAGCTGGGAAAGACAAAGCCATATTCCTTACAGTGGCTTACTATCTTCTTGAAAACGTCATCTTGTGCCATAATTTATCATTTATTTCTAACTAATTGGCTGCAAAGTTACGACAAAATGGACACAAAGCAAAACATTACCTCTATTATTTAAAGTTTTTTACTCATCTTTCTTGTTTCTATCTATGGCATTTACGAAGCTAAAGGTGGCATTTAGGCCTCGTAAACGCCACGTTTAGACCTCGTAAATGCCACCTTTAGCCGCGCGGAGGTGCCAAATGTTAAAATTTACTTTCCCCACCCATCTTATTATGGACTTTCTTTGCAGGAACGAGAAAGTTTGCCTACCTTTGCAAGGAGGCCGTGCGCCAAGCCGTTTCCTCACCCCCCATTCAGATTCTAATGACACGCTGCTTAAGCAGATTCACTTTTTAACCAAACACTGATGATGTACAAAAGACATTTCCGCTTCGTCTGCATAGCTCTCGCGCTATGTTTCAGCATGTTCTCCCATGCTTCGGCACCTACTTCCGACACCCCACAACCGTCTGCTCATCCCGACCGTATCCGCTATGACGGGTCGTGCCTGACGATAGAGGGCAAGGATGTCTTCGTTTACAGTGCGGCTTTCCACTATTTCCGATGCCCGGAAGCACTGTGGCGCAAGCGTTTCCAACAGATCAAGGAGGCCGGTTTCAACACCGTAGAGACCTATGTGCCGTGGAATTGGCACGAGCGCACCATGCCCCATAGCCTGGCCGACACCACCCATTTCGATTTCGCCGACCTGAAGCGGTGGCTGAAGATGGCCCACAACGAGTTTGGCCTCTACACCATCGTCCGTCCGGGTCCCTTCATCTGTGCCGAGTTCTCCGGCGGTGCCTATCCGCGCTGGTTGGCCAAGTTCAGGCCCGCCCATGTCAAGGGACTGTGGCTGCGGAGCGCCGATGCCACCCATATCAAGTGGTGTACTCACTGGTTTGACGGGGTCTGCAAGGCGCTGGCCGACGAACAACTTACCCGGAAGCCCAAGAACCACAAGGGAATCATCATGATTCAGATTGAGAATGAATACAATGCCCACGGTTGCGAGGGCAAGGAGCGCTTTCTGAAAGAACTCTACCGATCGGTGCGCCGCAATGGTTTCGACATTCCGGTCTTCACGTGTCTCACCAGCGAGTGCCGCAACAGCCAAGACCCCGAACTGTCGCAGGTTTTCGACTGCGACAACTACTATGTGGGACTGACCGAAGCGCCAAGTTGTGCCCACCGCATGGCAGACTTGCGTCGGGCACAGCCCCATGCGCCCGGCTTCGTCACAGAGCTGCAGGGCGGCTGGTTCTCGTTGGTGACCGGCAGACTGAGCGAAGACCATTACTCGGACGCACGCCACTTCCAGGCCGTCGGACTGATGTCTATCCTGGGCGGGGCAACGGGACTCAACTACTATATGTTTGTCGGAGGCACCCATCTGGCAGGATGGGGCGCTCGGGGCATGACCACCACCTACGACTACAATGCCGCCATCCACGAGAGTGGGCGCACGGGGGCCAAATATGATGCCGCCCAAGCCATCGGGCGGTTTCTCCGTATGTACGGACACCAACTGACGAGGGCAGAAGGTGGCCCCTGCAAGATAGCCCATGCCCCTCAGACGCTGTTTGGAGGCGTGCGCATCGCGGCCGACGGCACCCGTTTCGTCTTCCTCCACAACACCGATGCCTCGCATCCGCTGCAGGGCAAGGCCACACTGATGCCCGGCAGGCTCAGCAAGCCCTCGGCACCGATGTACAACATAGACCAGAACGGGCAGAAGGTGCTCATCGCCTCGTCGGGAGCAGACACCGACTCGCTCACGTTGCCGCCGCTCACCGTAAGATACAACCTCCCGCCACTGGGGAGCAAGGTGCTGGTGATTCCGGCCGGCAAACAGCCGCAGCAGGGCACTTGGTGGCCCATGGAAACGAAACACAAGGCCAAGTCCACCACCCTCCCCGACCCGGTACGCATCACCCATGCCCAACGGCACGAAGACGATTATGCCCACGCCCGATGGATGCTGCTCCCCCAACTGGTGTCCCTGTCGGATATGGATGTCAACGATTTCCGCTACAGCCTGTACCGCAGTCGTCCCATCCTCACCGCCCAGCAGGCGAGGGACGAACGATTCCTGCTTTTCCACATGTTCACACGCGACATCGTGTCGGTCTCGGTCAACGGCCAACAGGCCAAGCGGCTCTTCCCCGACAAGGCCGACGCACAGAGTTGGCCCACCCGCAACTGCTTCGAGCAGATACAGCCCGACGAATACGACAACCGTTTCGACGTGACTGGACTGCTGCACGAGGGAGAAAACGAGATTGTCGTCGTGTACGAGAACTTGGGGCATGCCCACGGCTATGTCCCGATGGAAGAACTGTCGGGCATACGGCAAGGAGGACTGTCGGTTACCGAATCGGCCCTGTCGCATCCGCTGCAGTGGGAGTTTGCCCGTGATGCGGCAGGCATCACCGCCGGATGGCACCAGCCCACTTACTCGCCCGAGGGATGGAAACAGGTAACGCTCGACACCACCTGCGAGATACCTCACAAAGGCAACGGCATACAGCCCAAGAGCCAACCCGACGGCCTGTTGACATGGTACCGCATCGAGTTTGAGTTACCGGCCTCATCGGCAGCCACCTCCCACCCTTGGCTCGTACACCTCTGCGCCTCCGGCAACGGCTACATGTGGCTCAACGGCCACAACATAGGCCGCCATTGGGAAGCCGGCCCACAGCGCGAGTACTATCTGCCCGAGTGCTGGCTGCACTTCGGTAAGGGAAAGAAAAACGTGCTGGTCTTAGGCCTGCGCCAGACGGCCAACGGAGCCACCCTCCAAGCCATGGAGATAGCCCCCTACCCTGCCCTACCGTAGGAATGCGCCTGCTTAGGGCCACCCCATACACATCACCTTCACACATCATATTATATTGTAATGAATTATCATCAACACAATCTATCCCTCCTATTGCTGCTGCTCTGTGTCATAGCAGCCAGCAACTCGGCCTCTGCCCGCACCAAGGACACCCGTATCTGCATGGACATGAATACCCATTGGGCATTTTACCGTGGAGACCATGACCAAGGGGCATCGGTAGGCTGCGACGATGCCACATGGATAGACGCCACCCTACCCCATATCATGCAGATGGAGAAGAAACACTGTGGTGGCAACAGCATCTACGACGGCATAGGCTGGTACCGGCGCCATTTCAGACTTCCCAAACGTTACCGGGGGAAACGTATCGCCATCTCCTTCGAGGGGGTAATGCATAGTTGTGAGGTGTATATCAACGGCCATCAGGTCGGCTCGCACCGTGGGGGCTACCTCGGCTTTACCATCGACATCTCCGACCATATCCTATGGGACAAAGACAATCTGATAGCGGTGCGTGTGTCGGCCGAATACGACCCGCTCACACCGCCGGGAAAGCCACAGGACCGGTTAGACTTTTACTATTACAGCGGCATCTACAGGGACGTGACACTTACGGTGACCGACAAACTGCACATCACAGATGCTTTGGAGGCTGACAAGGTGGCCGGCGGAGGCGTGTTTGTCACATTCCCAAAGGTAAATGCCGACCAGGCGGTAGTGGAAGTACGTACTGACCTGAAAAACGGGCACGATGCCCTGCGCCAAGGTACGCTCGTAACCCGACTGAAAGCCCCAGACGGCCAAACAGTGGCACAACAGGCCACGCCTTTCACGCTGCAGGGACAGCAGAGCCAACAACTACGGCAATCGCTTACTGTACCCCATCCCCGACTGTGGCATCCCTATCATCCGGATCTGTATCAGGTAGAGTGCGTCGTCATGACAGGCAACCGCCCTGTAGACACCTATACCGAGACCGTGGGCATACGCACCATCCGCTACACAGCCGAGGGCGGCCTATCTATCAACGGTGAGCCGCTATACATCGTGGGTGCCAACCGACACCAGTCGTTCCCATACATAGGCGATGCGGCAGCAAACTCCATGCAGGTACGCGACGTCATCGACATGAAGCGTGGCGGCTACAATGCGGTCAGAGCCGCCCACTATCCGCAAGACCCGGCATTTCTGTCGGCCTGCGACAAGTACGGTTTGTTGGTGGTCGAGTGCATCCCTGGCTGGCAATACTTCAACGAAGCACCCGAGTTTAGCCAGCGCCTGTACCAGATGGCGCGTGAGATGATACGACGCGACCGCAACCACCCGTCGATTATCCTGTGGGAGACCGCCCTCAACGAGACACATTATCCGCTCAGCGTGGTCAAGCAGGTCTATGATATTGCCCACGAGGAATATCCGGGCGACCAGCTATACACAGCGGGCGACTATTTCAGTCATGAAGAGACGCTACCCTACTACGATGTGTTCTACAAACAGGTGGCACGGTTCCCCAAAGACGGCAATGTGATGAGCAACTATCCCGAAGACCAGCTCTCTATCAAACCGCTCTTTACCCGTGAATGGGGAGACGGCGTGGGAGAAAAGCCTCGGGTGAGAATCAACGAAAACGAGGAGGAACTGTTCAGGCAATGCCGAGGGCGGTTTGACCAACTATGCGGCCACGGATACTTCGATTGGTGCATGCTCGATGCCAATCCGCGCATGGGAGGCCACTTTCTGTGGAGCTACAACGACTACAACCGTGGGGCAGAAGAAGAAACCATGTTTTGCGGTGTCACCGATGTCAACCGCTACCCCAAACCGAGCTACTACATGATGCAGAGCATGCGCCCCAGCAGCATCTCGCAGCCCGGCCTCTACAGCGGTCCGATGGTGCATATTGCCTCTTCCAACTCGTCGGCCAACCATACCACCTCGACCACGGCCATCCCGGTCTTTTCCAATTGTGACGAGGTGGTACTGTACCGCAACGGCCAACGCATCGGCAGCCAGCGTCGTACTGACCAAGCCAAACGATACGGTGCCATCATGGGCAAAGGAGGCAGTCCGCTTTACCTTTTCGACGCCGGAGGATACGAAAGCGGAGAACTGAAAGCCGAAGGACGGATTGGGGGGCAAACGGTAGCCACACACAGCGTACGTACACCGGGCACGCCGCACCATGTAGAGGTCTGCACTCCCCTATACCCCATCGAGCCGGTGGCAGACGGCAGCGACATGATACCTATCTATATAAAAATATGCGACCGCCACGGCTCCCGCATCAATACTTCAGACACGCAAGTAAGCCTCAGTGTCGAGGGAGAAGGCTACCTGATGGGCGACGGCATCCGACGCATCGGCATCAATCCCCAACTGGTGGAGGGAGGTATCGGCTACGTCTTGGTGCGCACCACCGAAAAAGCCGGGCGTATCATTATCCGTGCCGAGGCAGAAGGCCTTGAGCCCGGAGAGCTAACCCTGCACACGGCACCGTTTATCGGCAGCCACGTGGAAGACGGCAAACACGCACCCTACAGCGGAGACAAGGAAGCGGGCGTGGTGGTGAAGCCCACCCGATGGGACAGACAGATTCTTACCCAGCCCCAAACCCCTGTTGCCCGTGTCGACGTGTCTTCCGAACAAGCAGGCTATGGAAGCAGCAATATTATCGACGGCAACGATTTCAGTTGGTGGATAGCTGGTGACGACTCGTTCCCGCAGACTGTCACCCTCACCCTGCCCCAAACCACCTTTATCACGGCCAGCCGCATACGGTTCCAGAAAGACAGCAGTGCCTACCGCCATCGCGTGGAAACATCTGGAGACGGACAGACTTGGCAACTGCTCTACGAACGGGAGTGTACGGGATGGGACTTCAAGCCCATACGTATCGGCAAACCCATCCGATACCTACGGCTTACGATCAGCAAGGCTTCGGAAGGGCGCGCCGGACTGGCAGAAATCACGCTCTTCCAAAAAACAAACAACACATAGAAAAAGCTAAAGGTGGCATTTAGACCTGCTATATGCCACCTTTAGCCTCCGTAAACGTGGCCTTTAGTCCAAGAATGCACGACCGACGTGGGACAAAGACCATCTTATCATACTTCTTTTCTACCGGTATAGGCTCACCGGACCCAGCAGACCCATCGAGCGCAGGGGATGTTTGCGCTTGAGCACATAGCGCTGGGCCACCTTGTTGTCCTTGAGCGTCTGCATGTAGTTGCCCATGAGCGTGGTCACCTTGACCTCGATGGTATTGTCTCCGGCATGCAGCAGGCCAGCCACATCGAATACGGAGCGGCCAAACCATCTTACGCCCACCTTGTGGCCGTTTACCGTCACCTCGGCTATCTCACACACTTTTCCCAGATTGAGATAGCGGGGCAGTTGGCGGCCTTCGAGCCGCAGGATGGTGGTATAGGTGGCATCGCCCATGAAGTTGACAAACTCCGTGTCCTTCAAGTCGCGCAGGGTATCCATCTCCATCGTCTTTGTCCACCCCTCGCGCTTGTGGTGCAGGCTCACCTGCCAACGGGTGGGAGCCACCGAGTCGGTACCCGCCAGGGGCAATGGCTTGTATGGTGTGCCGCCCTTGTCGCGGTTGAGCACCACAAAGAAGCACTCCGAGGGTCCCATGTCCAGATGCAGCCGCTGTCCGTCGAGTTTCAGGGCATAGCGCTTGCCGTCGGCAGGATGGTAGAGCCATGCCTGTCGGCCAGCCGTGAGGGCGCGGGGGAAGAGGATATCGGTCGTGCGCGCCTCGGTGAGGTTGACATTGGCAAAGAGGAACACATCCGAGCGGTCGTCTGCCCGATAGTGGTTTTGCAACAAGAAGCGGTCGGGGCGCTCGATGCTGATGGCATGGGGCAGGTTGTAGCGCTGCATCACGTCGATGTACCACTCCAGATACTTGTTGTCTTCGGGTTTCTGCAACAAGACAAAACGGTCTGCATGGCGCTTGAGTTTCTCCACCGTGGCATGCAACCGGGCATCGCGTGCCTCATGGTCTTTCAGTCCCAATGAGCGGATGGGGTAAGTGCCGATGCAGAAGACGCGGCCGCCACCCTCTACAAACTGGAGGAGCTTGTCGAGCGTCTCCTGGTTGGTTCCCTTTACCTCTACGAGGAAGATGTCGCCGTAAGCCTTGTCGCCATAGCAGAGTTTGCCATCGCGCACGGTACACTGCTCGATGATACGTTCGGAGACATAGTCGGCACCGCCACCGGTCTTATGGATAGCCTCCCAGATGAGGGAAGTGTAAGGCACATTGAGCCTGGAGGGGAACGGCTCGGTCTGCACGCCCATCTCCGTCCACAGGTCGCTGTTGGCGGGGAGTATGGCTATGTCTGTACACATATCCATGTGCATGAACATACTGGTCATGCGGGCACGGTACTCGTTGAGCAGGTGCCAATAGGGGAACCAAGTGTTGTTTTCGTTGTAATAACTGCCATACTGCACCCAACCCGGAAACTCGGCATCTTGAGGCATATAGTTGAAACCATGCCACACCGAATGGGTAACGCCCGAGAAGGCCGACATGTCGGTGCCGATCTTGAGCAGTTCGAGCGGTGTATTGAAGACGAGATAGGTATTGGTCATCTCCTCGCAGCTCACCAGACGCTTGCCGGTGAGATGAGCAGCCGAAGAGACATACTTGTCGATCATGGTGTAGCCACGGCCACGACGGTAGTCGCTGTCGGGCATCTCCTCTCCGAGACGGTGACGGAGCCAGTTGGTGGTCCACGATTCGCCCTCGGGGATATCGCAGTAGAGGGAGGGTTCCTGGATGAAGAAGCCACGGCCATACGACTGCTGGCGCGACTTCACCCCACGGTCGCGGCACCACTGGGTGAACGTGCGGGTGTAACGCTCAAGAAGCAGTTCGGCCTTGGTGAGCTCGAAATCGTAACGCACACGGTCCACCAAACCCTTGAAGCGGTCGCCCTTCTTGGCTCCGAAATTGTAGTCGACAACCTCGCCCAGACGGCCCACCTTGAACATGGTGAACGGGAGCCACGGCATGATGTCGTAACCGCGGCGGCGCAGGAACTCGTCGCGGAAATCGTCCGTCCAGTTGGTACCCTCCAGTTCCATACTGTCTACGAAGAACGAGCGCAAGTGGCCGGACAGCGGTCCCGTCTTGGCCTCGATGGTGTTGGCCATATGGTCGAGATAGTGCTTCACGGCAGTGGCGTTCATGTGGTCGAGGATGGAGCCGGCAGCACCTGGCGCGCCATTGATGACAGAGGCGAACGACTCAAACTGGACCAGCGCATAGAGCTGGTACTTGCCCTGAGCTGGCACGTCGAGGGTAAGCACCCCGTCCTGGAAACGGTTGGTGACATCGGTCGCGGCCGACAAATCGTCGATGGGATCGGGCACCAAGTAGGCAGAGACAAGGTGTGGCGTACGGGAACGGTTGACTACCGACACGCCGGGGTCTACCCGCTTGAACAAGTCAAACTGCGAAATCTCCACCCGCTCTCCTGAGGTAAGCGGTACGGCGGCTGTGAGCATGACAGAGGCCCGTTCGCCCACAGGAAGGGTCTCGGCACCAAACGGCCAGCCGGACCCTATGATGAGATCGCACGTCATGCCGATACGCTTGGCCTCGTCGAACACCACTTGCAACATGCTGATCCACTCGTCGCTGAGCCATCGCAGCGTCTTGTGGTTCTTACGGTCGGCACCCGAGGGCAGCGAGATGGGATTGATTTCCACACCGCCAATGCCGGCAGCCTTGAGCAGATGCAGCTCCCGTACCAGTTCGTCGGCCTCGACGGCATCCCCGTTCCACCACCAGCGCACAAAGGGGCGGCACTGGGTGTCGGGTTTCTGAAACTTGGTGTACAGGGCCTTGGTGGTGATAGCCTTGCGCGCAGCTGCCGATACGGCAAGGGGTATCAGCAGGGCCATACAGAGCGCGAATAAGTGTTTTGTCTTCATCATGGAAACGACTATTTGTTTAACAACCTACCGTTACTGTGCCACCCTCTGCAATCGTCATGCGCCGGGCACGTGGCAGAGAGACAGCATTGGGTTTACAAAAATAGTATATTCACGCGTAACTCCTGCCTCCCAAACCGTTAAAACATGCTAAACGGGCAAGGAAAAACCACATCTGGCAATGGCAGGAAAAGCGCCGCGCCGCCGCCTCGTTCCTACCTGTCTGCCATCTCGCCCATCGTAAAGGTGGCATTTAGGCATCGTAAATGCCGCATTTAGGTGGGCTAAACGTGGCATTTGGCTCCGACAAAGGCCATGACCCCGTCGCGGTGTGCGCCAAATGGGCATGACAAACAGATAATCAAAAAAGAATGAGGGACGATGTTTGGAAATCTCGTCAAACTTTGTTACCTTTGCACGGAAAGCTATCTAACGGTTATGGACGACGACAACAAGAAAAACGACGAAATAGGAGAAGACCTGGAACCGCAACAACACTCGGACTACAAGCCCGCAGACCGGTTCGACGCTTCGGCCGTGCACCATCTCTCGGGCATGTACAAGAACTGGTTCCTCGATTATGCCAGCTATGTCATCCTGGAGCGCGCCGTGCCTCACATAGAGGATGGCCTGAAGCCCGTGCAGCGCCGTATCCTGCACACGATGAAGCGCATGGACGACGGACGCTACAACAAGGTGGCCAACGTGGTGGGCGAGACGATGAAGTTTCACCCGCACGGCGATGCCTCTATCGGCGACGCACTGGTACAGCTCGGACAGAAGGACCTGCTCATCGACCCGCAAGGCAACTGGGGCAACATACTGACCGGCGACCGCGCGGCAGCACCACGATACATAGAGGCCCGGTTGTCGAAGTTTGCGCTCGATGCGGTGTTCAATCCCAAGACCACAGAGTGGCAACTCTCCTACGACGGCCGCAACAAGGAGCCGGTGACGCTGCCGGTGAAATTCCCGTTGCTGCTGGCACAGGGTGCCGAGGGCATCGCCGTGGGTCTGTCGTCCAAGATTCTCCCCCACAACTTCAACGAAATCTGCGAGGCAGCCATCAGTTACCTGCGCGGAGAGCCGTTTACGCTGTATCCCGACTTCCCCACCGGCGGCAGCATCGACGTGTCGAAATACAACGACGGCCAGCGTGGCGGCGTACTCAAGGTGAGGGCAAAGATAGAAAAGCTCGACCCGAAGACACTGGTCATCCGGGAGATTCCGTTCTCCAAGACCACCTCCACGCTCATCGACAGCATCACCAAGGCGATAGAGAAGGGAAAAATCAAGGCGCGCAAGATAGACGACAACACGGCCGCCGAGGTGGAGATACAGGTGCATCTGGCACCCGGCATCAGTTCGGACAAGACCATCGACGCACTCTACGCTTTTACAGACTGCGAAATCAACATCTCGCCCAACTGCTGCGTCATCGAAGACAACAAGCCGTGCTTCCTCTCGGTGAGCGAGGTGCTCCGCCATGCCGTAGACCGCACGCTGGGACTGCTCCGGCTGGAACTGCAGATTCGCCGGGACGAGCTGATGGAACAGCTGTTTTTCTCGTCGCTGGAACGCATCTTCATCGAAGAGCGCATCTATAAGGACAAGGAGTTTGAACAGGCTCCCAACCAGGATGCAGTGGTGGCCCATATCGACCGCCGGCTCACGCCCTACAAGCCCAAGCTGGTACGCGAGGTGACCCGTGAGGACATCCTGCGCCTGCTCGAAATCAAGATGCAGCGCATCCTGAAGTACAACAAGGACAAAGCCGACGAACTGCTGGCCAAGATACAGGCGGAAATCAAGTCGATAGACCGCGATCTGGCCCACATGACAGAGGTGACAATCAACTGGTTTGAGTATATACAGCAGAAATACGGCCAAGAGCATCCCCGCCGCACGGAAACAAGAAACTTTGACACGATTGAAGCCACCAAGGTGGTAGAGGCCAACGAAAAACTGTACATCAACCGTGCCGAAGGCTTCATCGGAATGGGACTGAAGAAGGACGAATTTGTCTGCAACTGCTCCGACATCGACGACATCATACTCTTCTACAAGGACGGCAAATACAAGGTGATAAGAGTGGCCGACAAGATCTTTGTGGGCAAGAATGTGATGTGGGCACAGGTGTTTAAGAAAAACGACAACCGCACCACCTACAACGTGGTCTACCGCGACGGAAGGCACGGCACCTGCTACATCAAGCGCTTCAATGTGGTGGGATGCACCCGCGACAAAGAGTATGACCTCACCCAAGGTACGCCGGGGTCCAAAGTCATGTACTTTACCGCCAATCCCAACGGCGAGGCAGAGACCATCAAGATAACGCTCGACCCGGACACCACCAAGAAGAGACAGAATATCTTCTTGGAAAAGGACTTCTCGGAAGTAGCCATCAAGGGACGCATGGCCAAGGGCAACATCCTCACCAAGAACTCGGTGCACCGCATCTCGCTCAAGAGCCGAGGACACTCTACGCTGGGCGGACGCAAAGTGTGGTACGACCCCGACGTGCGCCGAATCAACTACGAGGAGCGCGGCCGCTATCTTGGCGAGTTCAACGACGACGACAAGATCATTGTATTCACCGACCGCAACGAGTTTTATTTCACCAACTCGGATGCCAACAACCACTACGACGACAATATCGAGCGTATAGAGAAGTGGAATCCTGACAAGGTGTGGACGGCGGTGCTCTACGATGCTGACAACAACAACTATCCGTACATCAAACGTTTCGTCACCGAATATGCCCGCAAGCCCCAAGGCTATCTGGGCGACAATCCGGCCAACCGCCCTATCATCCTTACCGATGTGGTGTACCCACGGTTGCAGGTAAACTTCGGCGGCGTGGATGCCGCAAGACCTCCTTTGGAGATAGACGTGGAGAGCTACATCGGCGTAAAGGGCGTGAAAGCCAAGGGAAAGCGCATCACTACTTGGAAGGTGGCCTCGATAGAGGAACTGGAGCCTCTCCGGCAGCCGGAACCGACGGTCACTGAGGCCGAAGAGCCGCTGGAGGCCGAGGAAGACATCACGATAGAGGATCCCGATGCCGGCAAGAGCCAGCAGCAGGTGATAGACGAGATAACCGGACAACTCAATCTTTTCCCTGCCGATGACGATGCGTAGACTGTGGATGGCGACAGCCCTGGCCGCCGTGGCGCTCTCAGCTTGGGGACAGGGCGACAGAATCATCACCAACGCCCGTATGGTGGGGGTGGGTAGCCATCGGTTGCTCGACACATATCTCTCGCCCGAGAATTATAGCGGTTGGCAGGTGCAGCTGCTGTCGCACACGCTGCGGTCGCGCGATTCGCTGCGCCATTACAGGGAAATCATCCACCACGGCAGCCTCTCCACGCTCGACAACCGGTCGGGCAACGGCGGCGAGATAACCGGTTTCTACAATTTCCAGTACGGATGGCATTGGCAATGGGTGAAGATGGCCGTAGCTGGCGGCACGCTCACGGTGGGAGGCGGCATGAACATCGATGCGGTGCTGGGATTTGTCTATAACACCCGCAACTCCAACAATCCTGCACAAGCCAAGGCTTCGGTGGCAGTGGCTCCTACGGCCGAGGCATCGTACCGATGGCATATCAAGGGGCATCCGTTCCTGCTACGCTACGAGGTGGGCGTGCCTGTGGCCGGCCTGACGTTCTCGCCCAACTACGGACAATCCTATTACGAGATATTCACCCAGGGCAATTATGACCACAACGTGGCACCTACTTGGGTAGGAAACGCTCCATCGCTGTGGCAGATGGCCACACTCGATGTGCCCATCCGGCGCACGACGCTGCGCATTGGCTATTGGGGAAACTACCGCCAGACAGAGGTCAACCAACTCAAGTTTCACACGTATAGCCACGCCGTGATGATAGGCATCGTACGCACATTCTCCATCCACAAACACGCTCATCCATGACGACCATGCATTTTCCCTATTCTATCTTCTGCCGGTTGGCGATTATCCTCTTCCTCGCGATGGGGCTTACCGGCTGTGTGAACGAGGACGAATATCCCGACACGGCGGCCGGAAACTTCGAGGCATTGTGGCGCATCATGGACGAGCACTACTGCTTTTTCGATGCCAAGGGAGTGGACTGGGACGAGGTGCACGCCCGCTATGCCCCTCAGATGTCGGATGCCATGACACGCAGCCAACAGTTTGAGGTGCTGTGCAACATGCTCGCCGAACTGCGCGACGGGCATGTCAACCTCTATGCCGCTTTCGACGTGGGCAGAAACTGGAGTTGGCGCGAGGATTATCCCACCAATTTCTCCGACACGCTCTCGCGCCGCTATCTCGGCACCGACTACCGCATCGCGTCGGGCATCTATTACCGTGTACTCGACGACAACATCGGCTACATGCGGTGCGCCACTTTCGCAAATGGGTTTGGCGAGGGCAATCTAGACGAGATTTTCTCTTTCCTTGCACCCTGCAACGGTCTGATTCTCGACATCCGCAGCAATGGTGGAGGCCAACTCACCGCTGCCGAGCAACTGGCCGCACGCTTTACCAACAAAGAGATTACCGTGGGCTATTTCCAGCACAAGACGGGACGTGGACACAACGATTTCTCCACCCTTCAAACCCAGAAACTGAAACCCAGCCAAGGCATGAGATGGCAGAAACCGGTGGTGGTACTGACCAACCGGTCGGTATTCAGTGCCGCCAACGAGTTTGTAAAATACATGCGCTGCTGTCCGCACGTCACCGTGGTGGGCGACCATACCGGAGGTGGTGCGGGAATGCCTTTCAGCAGCGAACTGCCATGCGGTTGGAGCGTGCGGTTCTCGGCCTGCCCCACCTTCGACATCGACCATCAGAGTACAGAAGACGGCATCGCTCCCGACCATCAGGTTTCCATCACCGATGCCGACATGGCACGCGGCCTCGATACCATCATCGAGTACGCCCGCCAACTGCTCCGATAAGCAGTAAAAAGAAAAAAACAGGGCAGATATTTCTCACTTTCAACAAAATGTAGTACCTTTGCACCCATATTTGCGCTTGTGGCGAAATTGGTAGACGCGCCAGACTTAGGATCTGGTGGTTATATGCCGTGTAGGTTCGAGTCCTATCAGGCGCACCTAGAAAAATCCTAACTGCTTGAATCTGAGCAGTTAGGATTTTTTAGTTTGTATTTTTGGCAACATTTTGGCAACGTATTTTGATGTTAATTTGTTGTGGTCACTAAAAGCCGAGTCATTTTTACATTCTTTCACACGTTTTTAACAGATTGTAATTGTGTTGTCTGCAGTGAGAATTCTTCATTAAGTTGCTAAATAAACGTAAAGTTCACTGCGTTTATGCGAGATTGTGAAGTATTATATTTATCTTTGTACACAAATTCGTATCTAAATATGGCAAATAAAGAATTAAACCGACTAAAAGTCGTTCTCGCAGAAAAGAAGAGAACGAACAAGTGGCTTGGAGAACAACTGGGAAAGGACAAGACAACCATATCAAAATGGTGTACCAATACTTGCCAACCAGATTTGGGTAATCTTATGAAGAT
>SFKY01000100.1 GCA_004554665.1 Bacteroidales bacterium | reverse complement strand
CATGTTTTTATTCCACTGCCTTACCATCTATTCTTACAACATGTGCCTTGCCATTGCCGGGAAGAGGATCGTGTACCACTACCTCAACTATTTTCTTGAGAGACCCTTTCCATCATATGGTTATTGTCGATTCAAAAATACAAACAAATCCCGAAATTACGATATAAAACTACGGATTATTTTGTTTGATTCCATAAAATTATGACTATCATCAACAAGGGTCTGTCTATATTGTGGGAAAAAAAGCATGGCTTGAGCCAAAGACTCCTTGTCCTCACAACTGGAACAGAAAGGGCGCACCAACGAGGTACGCCCTGTTGCGTGGGAACTCCACGCCAAATCTTGAATGCGATATTGGATTAGAAGCGGAACGAAAGTTCCACATCTATCATGCTGTAATTGTGCTTGTCGGGATTAGCAATGCTGCGGTCGTTGATGAGCGCATACTCGCCGGTAAGCTGCAAGTTGCGGGTGAAGTTGTAATCCAATCCCACCTCGTACTGCGTCTTCTGCTTAGAGGCGTCGCCCGTGGGCTGGTACATGTCGTAACGCGCCTTGGCATGGAACTTCTTCTTGATGATAGGGGCTATCACAACGGCATACACACCCTGCGCCTTGTCACCATTGCCACTCAGCGTACAGTCTTTGGCATCGTCAGCATCCTGATAGCGTGTCTTGAATGCCAAACCCGTGGAATGGGCATACTCCGATCGGAAAGTCCAGTCGTTGACGACATACTCGGCAGAGAAAGCGTAACGACGCTGCTGCAAGCTGCGGATACCGCTCTGAGTATTGCCCTGCTCGTCAGTCCAAGTGCCCTTGCGTGCATAGGATCCGGTCCAACCGAAAGCACCGATGCGCATACCGGCAACAGGCATAACCCAAACACCTCCGATAATGTCTTTCTGCTGGTCCACATCGCTCACATTGATGCCCTGCCCGTTGAACACGCCCACTTGGTAGTGCAACAGGTTGCGGCCATTGGCATTCTTGAGGAAGTCGCCCTGAATCTGCACACCGATGTCACGGCCGTTGCTGGCATGAGCTCCGGCACGGTCGCTGAAGCCTGCAAGCGCACTGATAATCTGGCTGTAGCCCATAAAGCCCTGATCTACGGGGTGCATGGGATTCTCGAAAGAGAAGGGACGCTTAAACTGTCCTGCCTTGATCTTGAAATAGTCATACTTCTGCCACTCACCGAAGAGGTCTACCACACGGGGCGAGCTGCCGAGGGTGGAGGTGTTGCCATTGAACTGCACCTGTGCCTTCCAATAGAAATCGTCGAGGATGCGGCCATCGAGCGAGAAACGAGCGAGGCGCAGATTGAACGAGTTGGCCTTGGCTCCCTCTTTGCCACTATACTGGTACTGCACGATACCATATCCCGAGAGTTTCACATTATTAATCCATGAAACCTTCTTCTCTTGTGCATGGGCAGCCATCGATACGAGTGCCACCAATGCCATCATCATACCCTTTTTCATGTTTGCTGGGGTTTTCATCATTACTATTACTGTTGTTTTTATTTGAATAAACTTTATATCTATCTCTACTTTATACGAATCTGATAAGGAGTTGATTCTCACCCTATCACACGTTTTCTCTCAACACAAGCATCACCACATTCTCCACATGTGGGGTGTGGGGGAACATGTCTACGGGCTGCACCTTGGCCACTCGGTACTTGGCATCCATCAGCGCCAAATCACGGGCCTGCGTGGCGGGATTGCAGCTCACATACACGATGCGGCGGGGGGATGCGTTGAGAATGACATCCACCACATCGGGATGCATGCCGGCACGGGGCGGATCGGTAATGATGACATCGGGCCGGCCGTGGGTGGCGATAAACTCATCGGTGAGTATGTCTTTCATGTCGCCTGCATAGAATAAGGTATTGTCAATGCCATTGATGCGGCTGTTGACTTTGGCGTCCTCGATGGCCTCGGGTACATATTCAATACCAATCACCTGCCGGGCGCGCCCAGCCACAAAGTTGGCGATGGTTCCCGTACCGGTATAGAGGTCGTAGACTAACTCGTTGCCTGTAAGACCGGCAAATTCGCGCGCCACAGAATAGAGATGGTACGCCTGGTCGGTATTGGTCTGGTAGAAACTCTTAGGGCCGACCTTAAACTTGAGGCCCTCCATGGTCTCAAAGATATGGTCATTGCCCCGGAAGCACACTACTTCCAAGTCGCCAAACGTGTCGTTGCACTTCTGATTATCCACATACATGACCGAAGTGAGCTGCGGGAAACAATCGGCTACGTGTTGCAGCAACCCTTTGGCCAAGTCGGCATCGCCATCTTGCTCAAAATGGAACTGCACGATAAGCATCCATTCGCCTGTATTGGAGTTGCGCAAAATCAGGTCGCGCAACAATCCCGTCTGTTGGCGGATATCAAAAAAGGTGATGCCGCGATTGATGGCATAATCGCGTATCTCGTTGCGTATCTGATTGTGCAAATCGTCCATCAGATAACACCGCTCGATAGGATAAATCTTGTCAAACGAACCGGTAATGTGGAATCCAACTGCCGAATCGCAAAGGTTGCTCTCCTCGCCTTCTACCCGTGGGGGAAGTTGGGCTATCTCCTCCTTGGTATACCACCGGCGGTTTGCACAGCCAAACTCCAGTTTGTTGCGATACTCGCTAATCTTAACCGAACCAAGGATGGGCTCAAATTCGGGCAGCTGCACCTTTCCTATACGCGACAGCTGGTCATACACTTGCTGCTGCTTGGCCTTGAGCTGCTCCTTGTAGCGCAAATTCTGCCACTTGCATCCACCACACACGCCAAAGTGTCGGCACATGGGCTCCACACGCAGGTCGCTCGGACTGACGATTCGCACCGCCTCGGCTTCACAATACTTATGTTTCTTTTTCCTAATCTGCAGGTCGACGACATCGCCCGGGACGACAAAAGGCACAAACACCACCATATCATCAATATGGGTTACGCATTTGCCTTCGGCCGCCACCGCCTCGATAGTCACATTCTCAAAAAACGGTAACGGTTTACGTTTACGTGTCATATTTATACAATTTTGTGACAAAGTTACAAATAAATAATAAGTTACACTTCAAGAATTTCCGAAAAATCTGACAACTGGCACAAAAAACGAAAAAAATGTAATGTCGAGTTAGCATATTTTTCCACAAATGTTTGTTGGATTTGCAAAAATACGCTATCTTTGCACATAGACATAAATTTCATACAAAATATTATTGATACTTAATAACTATGAGTGACAAAAGAGTTTACACCTTTGGCAATGGTAAAGCTGAGGGTAACGCAAAAATGCGAGAAGAACTTGGTGGAAAAGGCGCAAACTTGGCCGAGATGAACCTTATCGGCGTACCAGTTCCTCCCGGATTCACGATTACAACGAGCTGCTGTAACGAGTATTATGAGGTAGGTCAGGAGAAAATCAAGGAGATACTCAACGACGAGGTGACTGCAGCCGTTAAGCACATCGAAGACTTGATGAACTCCAAGTTCGGAGACACCCAGAATCCGCTTCTCGTGAGCGTACGCTCTGGAGCCCGTGCTTCTATGCCCGGTATGATGGATACCATCCTCAACCTGGGCCTGAACGACGAGGTGGCCGAGGGTATGGTACGCAAGACCAACAACCCCCACTTCGTGTACGACTCTTACCGCCGTTTCGTACAGATGTACGGCGATGTAGTGCTTGAGATGAAGCCAGTGAACAAGGAAGACATCGACCCATTTGAGGAAATCATCGAGCAGGTAAAGGCTGAGCGTGGCGTGAAGCTGGACAAGGACTTGTCTGTAGATGAGTTGAAGAAACTGGTTAGCCTGTTCAAGACCGCCATCAAGGAGCGTACTGGCAAGGACTTCCCCAACGATCCTATTGAGCAGTTGTGGGGCGCCATCTGCGCTGTGTTCCGTAGCTGGATGAACGAGCGTGCTATCCTCTACCGCAAGATGGAAGGCATCCCCGACGAGTGGGGTACAGCCGTGAGTGTAATGGCTATGGTATTCGGTAACATGGGTGACACTTCCGCTACGGGTGTTTGCTTCAGCCGCGATGCCGGTAACGGCGAGAATCTGTTTAACGGTGAATATCTCGTTAACGCACAGGGCGAGGATGTTGTGGCTGGTATCCGTACACCGCAGCAGATTACCAAGATTGGCTCACAGCGCTGGGCAGAGCGTGCCGGCATCAGCGAGGAAGAGCGCGTCGCCAACTATCCTTCTATGGAGGAAGCCATGCCTGAAATCTATGCACAGCTCAACGATTTGCAGGATAAGCTGGAAAAGCACTACCACGATATGCAGGATATGGAGTTTACTGTACAGGAAGGCAAGCTCTGGTTCTTGCAGACACGTAACGGCAAACGTACCGGTACGGCAATGGTGAAGATTGCCATCGACCTGTTGCACGAGGGCATGATTGACGAGAAGACCGCCATCATGCGCTGCGAGCCCCAGAAACTTGACGAACTGCTCCACCCTGTATTCGACAAGAAGGCACTGCTGCAGGCCAAGGTCATCACTCAGGGTCTTCCCGCATCACCGGGTGCTGCCTGCGGACAGATTGTATTCCACGCAGACGACGCACAGGCTTGGCATGCAGATGGCCACAAGGTGATCATGGTACGTATCGAGACCTCTCCCGAGGACCTTGCCGGTATGGCTTCTGCCGAGGGTATCCTGACCGCACGTGGCGGTATGACCTCTCACGCCGCCGTTGTGGCCCGTGGTATGGGTAAGTGCTGCGTATCAGGTGCAGGTGGCATCAATGTAGACTATAAGACCAAGACCGTTGAAATCGACGGTGTAGTATATAAAGAAGGTGATTACATCTCTCTGAACGGTTCTACCGGTCAGGTTTATGCAGGCGAGGTTCCCACTAAGGCTGCCGAACTGAGTGGCGACTTCAAGGAGTTGATGGATCTCTGCGACAAATACACCAAGTTGCAGGTACGTACCAACGCCGACACTCCGTACGATGCACAGGTTGCACGCGCATTCGGTGCCAAGGGTATCGGTCTGACCCGTACAGAGCACATGTTCTTCGAGGATAAGAAGATTGTTGCCATGCGCGAGATGATTCTCTCTGACACCGTAGAGGGTCGTGAGAAGGCACTTGCCAAACTGTTGCCCTACCAGAAGGCTGACTTCAAGGGTATTTTGGAGGCAATGGACGGCTGTCCGGTTAATATCCGTCTGCTCGATCCACCTCTCCACGAGTTTGTACCGCACGATATCGCCGGTCAGGAGACGATGGCCAAGGAGATGGGTGTAGACGTTGCTACCATCCAGCGCCGTGTGGCTTCTCTCGCTGAGAACAACCCGATGTTGGGTCACCGTGGTTGCCGTCTGGGCATCACATTCCCCGAGATTACAGCCATGCAGACCCGTGCTATCCTCTCTGCCGCTTGTGAGCTGAAGAAAGAAGGCAAGAACCCGATGCCAGAAATCATGGTTCCGCTGATTGGTATTCTCTACGAGCTGAAACAGCAGAAGGAAATCATCCAGAAGACAGCAAAAGAAGTATTCGAGGAGTACGGTGTAGAAATCGACTTCGAGATTGGTACGATGATTGAGATTCCACGTGCTGCCCTCACAGCAGACCGCATCGCCACAGAGGCTGAGTACTTCTCTTTCGGTACTAATGACTTGACCCAGATGACATTCGGCTACAGCCGCGACGACATCGCCAGCTTCTTGCCTGTATATCTGGAGAAGAAGATTCTGAAGGTAGACCCGTTCCAGGTTCTTGACCAGCATGGTGTAGGCCAGCTCATCGAGATGGCAGTCGAGAAGGGCCGCTCAGTGCGTAAGAACCTCCGTTGCGGTATCTGCGGTGAGCACGGTGGTGAGCCCAGCTCAGTGAAGTTCTGTGCCAAGATTGGCATGAACTATGCAAGCTGCTCTCCATTCCGCGTACCTATCGCACGCCTTGCAGCCGCGCAGGCCGCCGTCGAAGAATAATCGAAACGTGCTGAAAATTAGCTATATAAAGGGCAAGTATCTGGGAAACAGGTACTTGCCCTTAGTTTT
>SFKY01000031.1 GCA_004554665.1 Bacteroidales bacterium | reverse complement strand
TCTCTGACAAAATAAAGTCTGCCTCTTGGAAATGATGCTCCCGTTTTCGTAAACGCCACCTTTAGCTTCTGGAAGTGCCCTCGCTGTAGCAAACGTTTGACTACGACAGATCCTTTTCTGTCAGCTTGACACCATTACGAAAAACATCGAATAAAGTTTGGAAGATTGGGAGAATTTGTCTATTTTTGTGCATCAAAGCGTGGTCTGTTCCCTACGTGGGTACGATGATGCTCAATCGGATTTTAAACTTTAATACATCATAGACATGAACCGTATTCAATTGTTTTTCGCTCTGGTTTGCATGCTTGCCTTTATGACACCGCCTGCAGTGGCACAGGATCGTGCAGACCCACAGAAACTGACAGACCCGAAGTCTTTCTCCATGATTCTCTTGGGAGACCCGCAAGGCTATGTCAAGTATGACATCAACCAGCCCCTTTTCGAGTTGTGTACCGCTTGGTGCGCAGACAACAAGAAGACGCTCAATATCAAGGC
Source organism: Bacteroidales bacterium (assembly GCA_004554665.1). GTDB lineage: Bacteria > Bacteroidota > Bacteroidia > Bacteroidales > Bacteroidaceae > Prevotella. The sequence continues at coordinate 29,398 of SFKY01000031.1, read as the reverse complement.
CGTACTGGTAACCGGTGACCTTGTGGAACAGAACGAGAACATTGTACTCAACCGCAGGATGCTCAACCAGACCAGCCGTCAGATGTGGGAGTGGGCTTCCCATTGCATGGGCAGACTCGATGGACGCTTGCCTTACATCATAGCGACAGGCAATCACGAGTATGGTTATGTGCGCGGAGACGAGTCTTTCACCCATTTCCCCGAATACTTCCCTGTAGAGAGAAACTCCTGCTGGACAGACTGCTTGGTGAGCGCTTATCCCAACCGTGAGGGCAAGGCTTCGCTCGAGAATGCTGCCTACGAATTTGTGGAGCCTACATGGGGTAAACTATTGGTGATTGCCGCCGAGTGGGCTCCGAGAGACGAAGTCCTGAACTGGGCCAAGAAGCTCTGCGAGAGCAAGAAGTATAGCAAGCATACCGTTGTGCTTATTACCCATTCCTTCCTCGCCGAGCGGACGGCAGCCCGTACAGCCAACGAAAAGTACCGCATCAAGCCTGCCAATTACGGACAGGATATCTGGGAGAAGCTTGTATATCCCTGCAGCAATATTCGTCTTGTGCTTTCTGGCCATATGGGTGTACCGGGCGATTATGAGGATTCCGTGGCGTATCGTGAGGACAACAACAGTGCCGGAAAGCCTGTTGCCCAAATGATGTTCAACGTGCAGATACTCGGTGGAGGCTGGGAAGGAAATGGAGGAGATGGATGCCTAAAAATATTACTGTCCGCTAAACTTTTGATGAAGATACAAATTTAGGGCTGACACTTCTCCCGAGGTAGCAGCCCTTTTAGTTATCTTTGCTTTTGCATCAAAAGTTTAGCGGACAGTAATAATTTGGATTATACATTGCCTCTCAAATACCAAGAAACTCAATAGTGTTTTTGTTTCTTAACCATTTTTCGATTAAGGCAAGACCATTCTCGATGTGCTTAACCATATCGGTGAGGGAAATGGGGTCTCTTTCCTCAATTGAGATTACTGTCACCTCCGTATCTTGTACTTTTACCTTTGCCATTCCGATTTGTATTTTTGTGGTTGTTCCTGTATTTGTCGCAAATCTACAAATAATCCCTGACAAAACAAAGTCTTGGAAATGATGCTCCCGTCTTCGTAAATGCCACCTTTACGGCGCTAAAGATGGCGTTTACGATGCCTAAACGCCACCTTTAGCTTCTGGAAGTGCCCTCGCTGTAGCAAACGTTGATGATGCGTCCGCTGTTTTGTCCCTTTATCTTGTCCTTGCGAAATCGTCAATCACTCATTTCGTCTGCAATTGCAAAAAGCATATATAGGGGAATGTTTTTTGTACCCTCGTTCTGTTCGTAGGGGAGAAGGCTTGTGCGTAGGGAGAGGATGGGTGAGAACTTCTCTCTGTAAGATTTCAGGCTTTTGGCATTCATTGTATATCCTGCCTTACATTCAAGCGGGATGACGTTGAGCCCATCTGAAAGGAGGAAAATCACATTTTCGGCACGACTTTTGTGCTATTCTATCACATTTTTGGCACGACTTTCCTGTTCAAGAAGCAAGAGAATGAGGGTGGTATGAGACAGGAGGCTAAGGCCATTTACCTCCCCGCCGCCTAAAATATTTGCAGGCGAGGGATGGTTTCTCGGGAATTTTGGTTATATTTGCAAAAAATCTATTCACTCACTACGGCGGGAGGCCATGCGATAGTGCCAACCGACAGAAACGGACAACCATTAAAAAAATAATAGACCAATAAGAATGATGAAACTACTAAGAACCTTCATGTCAGCAAGTCTCTTGCTGGTGGCTACGGCTATGCACGCAGCGGGTGCGCCGGAGCCAGTAGACTATGTGAGTGTGCTTGTGGGCACCGAGTCTAAGTACCAACTCTCTACCGGCAATACCTACCCGGCTATCGCCATGCCGTGGGGTATGAACTTCTGGGTGCCGCAGACGGGCAAAAACGGCGATGGATGGACCTATACCTACGCTGCCGATAAGATTAGGGGCTTCAAGCAGACCCACCAACCCAGTCCGTGGATCAACGACTATGGCATGTTCTCCATCCTGCCCGAGACGGGGACTCCGATATGGGACGAGGAGAAGCGTGCAAGCTGGTTCTCACACAAGGCAGAGAAAGCCACACCTTATTATTATAGGACTTACTTGGCCGATTATGACGTGGTGACGGAGATTGCGCCCACGGAGCGTGCTGCCTGCTTCCGTTTCACATTCCCCGAGGCCGACAGTTCGTTTGTGGTGGTCGACGCTTATCACAACGGCTCGTACGTGAAGATACTGCCCGGCGAGCGTAAGATAGTGGGCTACACCACCTTCAACCACGGAGGTGTGCCCGACAACTTCAAGAATTACTTTGTCATCGTCTTCGACAAGCCGTTCACCTACACGGCTACCGTGGACAAGGATGCCATCGTGCCCGGTGCCAACGAGACGGCCAACGAGCACGCCGGTGCCATCATAGGCTTTGCCACGCGCAAGGGCGAGGTGGTGCACGCCCGTGTGGCCTCGTCGTTTATCAGTGCCGAGCAGGCCGAGCTCAATCTGAAAGAGGTGGCCGGACGCAGTTTTGACGAGGTAAGGCAGGCTGGTCGCCAGCGCTGGAACGAGGTGCTCGGCCGTATCGAGGTGCGCGATGCCAATCTCGACCACCTGCGTACCTTCTACAGCTGTTTCTACCGCTCGGTGCTCTTCCCCCGTGCCTTCTACGAGATGGGAGCCGACGGCAAGCCCGTGCATTACAGTCCCTACAACGGGCAGGTGCTGCCGGGCTACATGTACACAGACACCGGATTCTGGGATACGTTCCGTTGCCTCTTCCCCTTCCTCAACCTGGTCTATCCGTCGGAGAACCTGAAGATGCAGGATGGTTTGGCCAATGCCTACAAGGAGAGCGGGTTCTTACCCGAGTGGGCCTCGCCGGGGCACCGTGGCTGCATGGTGGGTAACAATTCGGCTTCGGTGGTGGCCGATGCGTGGCTCAAGGGCGTGCGCTCGCAGGATATCGAGACGCTGTGGGAGGCCGTGGTACACGGCACGCAGGCCGTACATCCCGAGGTGAGTTCCACGGGCCGGTTGGGCTACGAGTATTACAACAAGCTGGGTTACGTGCCCTACGATGTGGACATCAAGGAGAATGTGGCGCGCACCCTCGAATATGCCTACGATGACTGGTGTATCTACCAGTTGGGCAAGTCGCTGGGCAAGAAGGACAAGGAGATCAAGGTCTTTGCCAAGCGTGCGATGAATTACCGCAATGTCTTCGATGCCGAGAGCGGACTCATGCGCGGCCGTCTGCAGGATGGCAAGTTCCAAAGTCCCTTCAATCCGCTCAAGTGGGGCGATGCCTTCACCGAGGGCAACAGTTGGCACTACACGTGGAGCGTGTTCCATGACCCGCAGGGCCTTATCGACCTGATGGGTGGCGACGACCGCTTCAATCTGATGCTCGACTCGGTGTTTGCCGTGCCTCCTGTCTTCGACGACAGCTACTACGGCGGTGTCATCCACGAGATCAGGGAGATGCAGATCATGAATATGGGCAACTATGCACATGGCAACCAGCCTATACAGCACATGATCTATCTCTACAACTACTCCAAGCAGCCTTGGAAGGCACAGTATTGGATTCGCAGGGTGATGGACCAGCTCTATACACCCTATCCCGACGGCTACTGCGGCGACGAAGACAATGGACAGACCTCGGCTTGGTACGTGTTCTCTGCCCTCGGCTTCTATCCCGTGTGCCCCGGCAGCGGCCAGTATGTGCTCGGTACGCCCTACTTCGACCAAGTGACGCTGCACCTCGAAAACGGAAAGCAGGTGAATATCACGGCTACAGACAATGCGGAGAACCATCCCTATGTGCAGTCGCTGACATGGAATGGCCAACCCTATTCGCACAACTATTTTACGCATACCGACCTGCTTCAGGGTGCCAACCTGCACTTTGTCATGTCGGCACAGCCCAACACCCAGCGAGGTACAGCGCCCGAGGATGCGCCTTACTCATTCTCTAAAGAATTGAAGAAGTAAATCCTCCCGCTTGCCCTCCGTCGGAGGCTGGAGACGCTTCGGGTGTCTCCTATGGTGCCCTCACCCTGTCCCTCTCCCACGGGGCGAGGGAACTCCTGCCATATCTATCCAGTCTTTAAAAATATATAGGATGGTGTAGCAAGAGTTCCCTCGCCCCGTGGGAGAATGGAGATATGCGCAGCATAGGAGACACCCGAAGTGTCTCCGGCCTCCATGAGGGGAGCCAATCTGTGATTGGCGATGGAGGGACAGGGATAGGGTGAGGGCACCATCAGGATAGGGTGAAGGCAAGAAAGGAATAGGGAAAAGCCCCATGAAGACAGGGTGAGGGCACCATAAGAAACGGGCGAGTGAAGTTTCCCCGCTCTTTTTACAAATCGAAAGCATAGAGCACCAAAAACCATTCATTCTGTAAGCATTCACAATCGCAAGGCTTACAGTCGTTAACAATAGTGACATTTTAATTGCATTTTGTCTAAACTAATGTGGCTATTGGTTACATTTTGACTACCTTTGCAGTGTAAAGAGTTACAAGATGGTGGTTATTAGTACCACCTTCACAGCTTTCTGAATCAAGTAGGAAAGATGTAGGGCCAAGACCCCTTCAATCTTCAATGGCAGTTAGGAAACATATTTTTTCTCTACTTTTTGACCTTCACTTCCGCCCCCTCCTCTTCTCCATACCCCTCCTTCCCGGGGGCGGAAGCCCGAAGGTCCCTTTGTGGTACGAAGGACGCATACATTTCATGATGTTAATCAGGAGGGATGCATCACATGGGGAATGCACAATATACGCGAAAGCCTGCGAGGCGATACCTGCGATACAGGTAAGCCTTGCAGGCTTTCTTATGATTTGCCATTTGCCGCCTTAGACGGTGTCCGAGGTTGCTCGGCTGATGGCTCCTCGGACGGGGAAGAGGCAGTCTCGGCAACTACTCGGCGTAATAGTGCGCGTAGTTGTAGAAGGGCTCGGTCACCACATCGTTGCTGGTGGCTGTGTACTTGTTGCCGTAGGGGTCGATGGCCTCGATGGTGATGGTGGCATTGGCATCCTTAGGCGTGTAGTAGTACCAGTGCAGCATCTTCAGGTACTTGTTGTTCTTGCTGTAGAAGTTGTAGCTGTTGGATTTGGCGTACTTGTGGTGGTAACCCACAGCAAAGGCATCCTGACCGGGAGTTTTCTGCAGTCGGGTCATGGGAGTGCGCTCGCCATTCTCTATGGCTGTGACGCTCCACTTAGAGTCTGCGTTGAAGATGTTGGCCACGATGATACCCTTGCCGGTCGACAGGCTCCAGTCGGCGGCATAAGACTCGCCGTTGAAGTTGGTATCGGCCCAGAAGAGCGACATCTGCTTGCTCTTGTCCCATCGGGTACCCTTGTAGTAGCAGTTGTGGATGCTGGTACCGTTGATATCGTAGACGTAATAGCCGTTGGGCACACCGTCGATGTTGATATTAGAGTTCCAGATATCACCACAGGCTGCGGCATGGCTGCGCTCGTAGATGCTTTCGCCGTTGAGTGTGATCTCGTTGTTCACCGCAAAGTGGGTGTGGCCGCACCAGAGTTCGTAACCGCCGCTAAACTGCTTCAGCAACTGTACGATGGCCGAAAGACGGGTCGATGCGTAGTGGTTGTTGCCCATCGAGGTGGCTCCAGTGAGCGGTCCTGTACCAAGGGTAAGTGGCACATGGTAGCTCAGGATCACCTTCTTGGTCTTGTCGGTCATGCCCAGGTCGCTCTCCAGCCACTTCATCTGGTTGGCGGTAGGCTCACCCGGATTGTAGTAGCTGGCACCGCTGTAGAAGTTGACATCGTTGATACATACATAGTGTATGTCGCCACGGTCGAAGGAGTAGTCGCAGGGACCCCAAGCCTCGTGCCACTTCTGCTTGTAGGTGGCTTGGCCATCCTGGTCGTGGTTGCCAATGACGGAGAAGAGTTTCATGGAGGTGGAACCGAGTTTTTCGCGCACGCTCTCTTCCAGTGTGGCGAGATAGCCGCCATAGTACTGCACCACATCGCCCATCGTCAGTCCGTAGACTGGCGTGCCTGCCGGCAGTGCGGCAATGGTTTTGGCAATGTCCTGCATCGTCTCGTCGGCAAAACGGTTCAGGTCGGTCTTGCTGCCCTCGGTGTCAGAGGCATCGGCGTAATATCGGGTCTGCGTGCTGGTCACCTGTGGGTCGCCCAAAACGATCATCACGTGGTTGGTCTCCTTGCCGCCGGCCAGTTTCTTCACCGTGAAGTTGTACTGTGATACGCCTGCCACCAGTGTCTTGTAGAAGCAGGCCGTGTTGAGGGTGCTCGACTGGGTGGGAACCTCGCAATCGGCGGGGATGGTGTAGTAGACAAACTGTGCGCCGCTGTTGCGGTTGAAGCCGTATTGGCCGTTGACATCGGTGCGCACGCAAGTGAAGCCGTCGGTCACCACCACGCTGCTTACCGGATTGCCCTGCTCGTCCACGATTGTACCTGTCGTATCGTAGGCCGACTGGCTTACGCTCTTGGAAGAGACGGCCAGCAGTTGTCCGGCGGCGATGTTCACGTCGCCCATGTCGGCTGTGTAGCGCGTGCCGTCAATCTCCAAGTTCACACTCATGTTCTTGAGTGCTCCGGGGTACACCGCCATGTAGAAAGTGAGGGTCTGTCCGCTGGCCGAGATGCCCGCCGGGTCGATGAGGATGGTGCCTTCGGTGCCGCTCTGCAGCGTGGCATCCTGGATACTGAGCTGCACATCGCTGTACAGACCGCTGGCACCCACGTTGCACGAGGTTACCGACGAGGCACTCACGCCGTCGGGCAGGGTGATGGCCAGTTTGAGGATGCCCATCTTGCGGTTGAATGTGAGTGAGAGCCTCTCCGAGGATGTCGGGTCGTACTGTGCCGATGCGAAGAGCACGTCGTGGGTGGTGGCGCTGCCCTCTCCGGTGAGCGTGCCGGTCTGGAAGTGCAGGTCGTTGACGATGGCGTTGCGGCGGTTGTACACATTGGGGTACTGTGCGTAGGCATAGACCGTGGTGGCGGCCGTCACGTCGCGGTCGAAGTGGCCGCGGAAGTTGGCGTTGGTCTTGCCCGACCCCGTATAGCTGTCAAACAGGAGCGTGCCCTTGTTCACATCCGAGCCCGCGATGGCATAGATGCTGATGGCGTCGGTCTCTTCCCAAGCCAGCGTCACATCGTTGTCGCCCGATGGGGTGTAGCCCACGCGGGTACTGGCTATCTTGCAGGCCGTGACATCGAAGTCCTGACCCTCTTCCGCGCTGAATACGGAGTCTTCCACACTGTTACAGCCCGCAAGCAGCAACAGCGAAAAGATAGAATATATCGCTTTTCTCATTGGTTCTGATTTTGGTATTTGTAATGTTGCTTATTGGGCAGCTCCTCCGCCGATGATCTCCTTGTAGCCCGAGGCCGTGCGGCGCATCACCACATCACCTTGGTACACTTTGGCCCATGCGGCGTTGGTCGAGGTCGTCGTGCCTTGTCTGATCAGGGTGGCGGCGCTCATGGTGATGCCGGTGTAGCGGTCTATCTGCAGTCCCACCACCTTGTGGTTGGTGCTGGTAGAGAGCGTCTGGTAGCCACTGGTGTTGTTGATCCATCTCACCGTGGTGGTATGGCCGTTTACCTCCACTTTTCCGGTGTACCAGAACATCTGGTTGGGATCGTTCACGCCGATAGTGGCGTACTTGAAGATGAAACCGGCCGTGGCCCAAGGCGTATTGTTCTTGGTGTCAAACAGTTCCGGCATCAGTGCCGCGTACTGTCCGGCATAGGGACCCGTGTAGAGGCGCTGTGCCTTGGTGGTGGAGCGCAGGTCGAAGAAGATGCTCACCGTGGCCGACAGGCTGGAGTGGTCTACCCGAGCCAGCGCCTCGGTCTTCAAGTTCTCGTAGATTCCGTTGATGCACAGGTTGTTGGTGGCAGTCTGCTTGGCCTGGGTCAGTCCTTCGTAGGCGGTGGCCGTGCTTCCGGTCTTGTTTTCTATGTACAGTTCGGTATTGTTGCCATAGTCCAAGCCATCGTGTACGGTCATGTCGTAGGAACCCGGCGGAGTGGTGGACGAGGTACTGAACTTGTTGTCGTAAGTGTTGAGCGCGGTGCTGCCCGTAGAGGTAAACAGTTTGAAGGTGGTCATGTCCCAGTCGCCGGCAAAGTCGCTTTCCTCTATCTGGGTGAGGTCTACGATTGTGGTCTGGCTACCATTGGTAAACGAGAGGGTACACTGGCGTGGCGCGCCTGTGGTGTTGGCCGTGGCCGAAACCACCACTTTCTGTCCGTCGGAGGTCACCGTGAGCCACTCTGAGCCCTCAGCCGGCACCTTCTCCACCATGTCTATCTTGTAGTTAGCTACATTGTACGTGTAGCTCCAAGCCTTGTCGTCTGTCCAAACGGCCAGATCCTGCAACTCTGTATTGTTGCGGCTGACGGTATAGAGCTTGCCTGCCTCCAGCAGGGCATTCTTGGTCACCAGCAGGTCGGTGTAAGAGATGCTGCCCACGGTCACATCGGCGCGCAGGTCGGTCACCATGCCGGGATAGAGGGCTGCGTAGAAAGTCAGTGTGGTACCGCTCAGGGGTACGCTGTTCAGCGTCACGTCGCCCAGTGTGGCAGGGGCGAATGTATTGTTGGCTCCGTCCCACTCGATACTGTTGCCCAGTCCGGTGCCTTTCAGCTTCACGGTGGCGGTGGAACCCGACACGATGTCGGGCAGGGTGATGGTGGCCTTGAGGAAACTCATGCCGTGACGGAAACTCATGCTGATGCCCGATGACGAGCCTGGCGTGTAGCTGCCGGCGGCGGTCAGAATGTCGTAGTTGCCCAGCTCGTCCATCTTACCGCTCTGTGTGGCCCAGTCGAAGGTGACCGTGGTGCCATCCTTGGTGGCGTGAGAGGTGGCGATGTAGGCATAGACATCGGTAGCGGCGGTCACTTCGGGCGACAGATTGCCCGTAAGTGTGGCCGAATGGCCGTCGGTGCTGATGTTGCTGACGGCAAACTGCCCCGTGGATGCGCCCTGTGCGGCAAAGGCGGTGACGCAATCGGAGGTCTGCCAGCTCACTTTCAGTCCCTTGGTATCCTCGCCTGCTGTGGCAAACGACACGCGGGTGCCGTCGTTGATGGCTGCCTGCATGCTGATGGCGCCCTTGGTGGTATCGGGGCGGTCGATGGCTGTATCATCTGACGAGCAGGCTGCCGCCAAGGCGATGAGTGCCATGCCGCCGAATAGTCTTTTCAGTTCCATACGTTGTACTCCTTTCCTAATTCGGGTTTGTTTTGTTGATTCGGGTCGTCCAAGTCGCCGCCATAGTCAATATCGCCGATGTTTCCACCGTCTGTACTGACATTGCAGAGGGGGCTCTCGTCGTCGATTGCGAGCGACTTGCAGCGCGGCTGCACATAGTCAGCCTTGTGGAGCATGGTGCTTGGGTGAATATCTGTTTTCTTCATGTGATATGGTTTGTGCAAGAGGTAAGAAATAGGATGAAAACACCCGCTTGCAAAGCTGTCACTTCCCAAGCAGGTGTTTTCTTTATCTTAGTGAGGTTTAGACCTGTTGATTGTCTGATGAGACATTACTTTCTGGTAAACGTGTTACCTGTATAGCCCTTAGGATTGGTCTGGTAAACGTTGGCATATCCGCTTACCGTGCTGTGGGTAAACACATTGGAACCTGACAGTACGATATCGATACCAGCAATGTTGTTCATCGGTTCGCCGGCACTGGCAGCATCGGTAGATGTGACAGTGTACTGGCTGACGGTCGAGAACGATTGGGTCTTGTTGTTGGTGACATTCGCATAGAGGATGGTCTTCAGGTCTGAAGAGATGGTAAACCATGCCCAGGTGTAGTCGGGATCACCGAGCTCTGTCTCGTCAAATTTCCAGCTCTTACCCCAAGCAGCTCCCGCCATTGTTACCAAAGCAGGAACAAATGTCATATACTTGCCACCGGTGACTTCCTGACCCTCACCGTCGCGTGCATCGTAGAATACACCCATCTTGGCGGTGTGGTTCTTATAATCTATCTCGATAGCTGCATCCATGATAGCATCGTGGTACAGTCCTTTGATACCTATATTGTTGGTATGCTGGGTTTCTCCGTCTGCATCGGTCAGGGTATAGCCCTTGCGTGCGTCAACAAACTCTACATCGAAAGTTGCAGGGTCTGCTGTTGCTTTGTAGTAACCAGTTCCTTGAAAGATCTTAGTGGTAAAGCTCCAGCTACCCTTGAAGTCTTTCGGATCCACCTGAGTTACCTCGTAGGGAATCTCGTCGCCATTGTTGTCCTTCACATAGATAGTACCCGTGCGGGGAGCACCTGTTGTGTTCTCGGTAGCAGAGATCTTGCCGCCCTCGATCGACAGCCAGTCGGCGCTGGCGGTGGTTCCTGCACTGTAGCCTGTGAGGTTGTCGACCGCTACACCAGCAGCGTCTTCTATCCAAACCACCTGCTTCACGGCACCGGTATATTCGATGGCGGCAGACTTGGCACGGTAAACCTTTCCTGCGGTCAATGCGGTGGGATTGTCTCTCATGACGGTAGCCTGATAGCTCTTGATGCCCTCCGTGATGTCAAATCTGGTTTCTGTCAGCGCACTCTCGCTGGCGCTGGGCCATACGGTCAGGTAAGAGGTGATGGTGTTGCCGTTGATTTCGCCCGGCTTCAGGGTAAAGGTTGCTTCGCCTGTACCGTCCTTGGCCGGCAGAGAGCCATTTCCCGGAACACCCCAACCGATGGACACCTTGCTATACACATCTTGTGTGGTAACGGTGATGGGGGTCTCTGTGGTGATGTCCAGATTGTCGGGCTTGGTGAGGGTGAACTTGACAACCGCTGTCTTTGGCGAGAACTTCACGCCTGTCAGGGTGATGACTCCTCCCTCTACCTTCTTGTTGTTTTCGTCAAAATAGAAGTCGCACTGGTATGCGCTGTACTTGGCGGCAGAAGCCAAGGTACCATCCTGCTGGCTCAAGTCGAATGCTTGGAGGCTGTTGCCGTTAAAGGTGAAGCCGTTGGACAGCAACATGTGGAGATTGTTGGTCTCTGTGGGGAAATCGTCGCCGTCTACCTGTCCTACAAACTTACCCTTGCCGTTTTCCATCCCTTTATAATACAGTCTGTACGGGCCTCCGGTGCCGCTTGTGGCACTCTTGCGGGTCCAGTAAACGATTTCGTCACCCTCTTGGAAGCTTGCTTTCAGCGCATTGCCGTCGGGGGTGAAACCGAGACGGGTATCTTCGCCGAGGTCGGCCATTATCACAAGTGTACGGGTATTGCTGGATTCAACACCGTTGTTGGTCATTTCGTCCTCAGAAGAGCATGAGGTGAAAAGGGCAGCCACCATCGTGGCGCAAAACATCAGTTTCTTCATCATGGCTTAGTCCTCCCAAACGTTATAGTGTCCTCCCTGGTTGTCTTTAGAAAGTTCGCCGCCGTCGCCCATGTCGAAGTCTCCGGGGTCGATAGAAGAGTCTACGGATACACAGATCATGTCCTCCGTATCAAGGCCAAGTGCCTTCATCTGAGGTTTCAGATACATCTTTCTTGTTCCTTCCAATCCGTTGGAAGAGAAATTCTGTAGGTTTTTTTTCATGTCTTATCTATTTAAGTTTCTGTTTTGGTTATTGGTTCATGCTATATATAATATAAGGTATGGTCCTCGCTCCGTATGGCTATTGCATTGTAGGCCTTTTCCTGTGTTACTGTATACCGTCTCCCGCTTCCAAAGTGTCAGATGGCGACCTTGTGAAGTAACAATATTATAATAATCCAAGGCAAATCTACGAAAAAATGGTGGAACACCCACGCCTGTTTCCGCATTTTAACGCCCTAATCACGATTTTTTAGCGCAACATTGCGCAATGTTTCGGGGATGGTGAGGTGGTGGCTGTGACGGAGGGCAAGGGTTAGGGTGAGGGCACTATCACCCTTGACCCCACCGAGATGACCTTCCAATTCGTAAAGGTGGCATTTACGACCCGTAAACGCCACCTTTAGCGCGCTAATCATGGCATTTACGGATGAGATAGGCCATCTGCAGAGGAACGATTGAGACGGAGGGCGGTAGAACACGAGGCAAAAAAGACCGGCAAAAACTTGGTGCTTCCAACTTTTTGCCGTATCTTTACACTGACAACACCAATGGCAATAATCACTTAAACAATCCATACAATGAAACGAAACTACATGAAACGGTTAGTTTGCTGCCTCGCAGCCGCGGCCATGCTGCTGGCGGTACAGGCAGCCGAGGCAGACGGCCCGCGCGCGGGGTCGCCTTACAGCATCATTCCCATGCCTGCCCGCATCGTGATGGCACAGGGTAGCTATACCTTGCCTGCACAGGGAGCCAAGGTCTATATCCGCGGTGCCGAGACGGGTGCCTTGGCCCAATATATGAGTGCTTCGGCCCTGCGCACGACCACCATAGGCAGCCGCGGCAAGGCCGACATCACCATCACCATCAGCGGCAAGAGTGCCAGACAGGCCGCTGCCGAGGGCTATACGCTCACGGTAACTCCCAAGCGCATCGCCATCAGCGCCGCCACAGAGACCGGTGCCTTTTACGCCGTGCAGACGCTACTCCAGCTCACGGCACAGGGCACGTCGCACAGCATAGACTGCTGCACCATCACCGACCAGCCGCGATTCCCGTATCGCGGACTGCATTTCGACGTGTCGCGCCATTTCTTCTCCAAAGCCTATCTGCTCAAGCAGATCGATGCGATGGCACTGCTCAAGCTCAACCGCATGCACCTGCACCTGACCGATGCCGCCGGCTGGCGACTGGCCATCGACCGCTATCCACGGCTCACCTCGTTGGCGGCATGGCGAGTGGGCAAGACTTGGCAGGAGTGGTGCGACGGCGGCAGCCAATACTGTGCGCAGGAAGACCCGCGCGCGCAGGGTGGCTACTATACCAAGGACGATATACGCGAACTGCTGGCTTACGCCCAGGCCCGCCACATCACGGTCATCCCCGAGATCGAGATGCCGGGACACAGCGAGGAGGTGCTGGCGGCCTATCCTGAGGTGTCGTGCGACGGCACGGGCAAGGGCAGCGACTTCTGTCCGGGCAAGGAGGCCACCTTCCGTTTCCTCGAAGAGGTGCTGAGCGAGGTCATCGACCTCTTCCCCTCGCACTATATCCACATCGGCGGCGATGAGGCCGGCAAGGCCAAGTGGAAGACTTGTCCCGACTGCCAGCGACGCATGAAAGAGGAGGGACTGAAGGATGTGGACGAACTGCAGAGCTACCTGATACAGCGCATAGAGAAATTTGTCAATGCCAAGGGGCGCGACATCATCGGCTGGGACGAGATACTGGAGGGCGGTCTGGCTCCCAATGCCACGGTCATGTCATGGCGTGGCACTTCGGGCGGCATCAAGGCCATCAAGGCCGGGCACGACGTGGTGATGACGCCGGGCGAATTTTATTACCTGGACCATACGCAGGACGCTCCCTTCAAGGAACCGGTGTCCATAGGCGGCTACGGGTCGCTGGAGGTGACCTACGGTTATGACCCGGCAGACCCGAGTCTGAGTGCGGACGAACTGAAACACCTGTTGGGTGTGCAGGGCAATCTGTGGACAGAGTATGTGCCCACCGAGGAGCATGCCGAGTATATGTACTATCCGCGTGCCTTTGCCGTGGCCGAGACAGGCTGGAGCCGTGCCGAGGACAAGGATTATGGACGGTTCCGTCCGCGTGCCGTGGCGCTCTGCGGTCTTCTGCGGCAGATGGGCTACCACACGTTCGACCTTGCCAACGAGTATGGCAACCGCAAGGAGAGTCTGGCTCCTGTGGAGCATCTGGCCAAGGGGTGCAAGGTGACCTACAACCAGCCTTTCAGCAAGGAGTGGCCCTCGGCAGGTGCCACCACGCTCACCGATGGCGTGCTGGGCGGCTGGACCTATCAGGACCACAAGTGGCAGGGACTGCTCAAGGATCTGGATGTGGTCATAGACCTGGGCAAGGTGCAGCCCGTACACTATGTGGGCGCCTCGTTCATGCATCAGCCCGGCCCCGGTGTCTTCATCCCCACCAAGATGGAGGTGGAGGTGTCGGCAGACGGCAAGCAGTATGAGCGCATAGGCGAGGTGTGGGGCGATATCGACGACAAGATTCCCAACCTGCTGTTCAAGACTTACAGTCTCACGTGCAACCGTCAGGCACGCTACATCCGCGTGCACGCTGTCAACCCCAAGGCATTCATCTTCGTAGACGAGATTATTGTCAATTAACCCAAAAAACGGTTCATTGTATCGTGCAGGAAAGACGATACAATGAACCGAATTATTTTTGTTATTGTGGGGTGGTGGGGCCCGTGCCCTGTCCCCTGTGGTGCCCTCACCCTACCCCTCGCCCCGTGGGACAGGGATAGGGTGAGGGCACCATAAGAACACCGCAATGCAAGGGCACTACAGAAAGGACAAATGGTTAATGGGCATAAGCTGCTAAGCATCAGTTACTTGTAGGGACATGCCTCGGTATGTCCGCAAGCGGCCAAGTAACCAATATTACTATTCCAAAAGGCAGCGTGTCAGATCTCATAGTCGCAGGCCACGCGATGCTCACGTATCAGCTTGCAGTAGGAGGAAACGGCCTGGTGGGCAGGGTGTATCTTGTACGCAGCCAAGTCTTCGAGCGAGGCGAAAGTAGAGACCAGACAGGCATCGTAGTTGCCTTCGGCCACATTGATGCCCACCTCGCAGGAGAGCAGTTGGGGTACCACGCCCATGAGGGCTTCGAGATGGTTTTTCATCCACTGAGCGTTTTCGGCAGCCGTGCGGCCTTCGGCCTCGGACTTCAGTTTCCACATTACGATATGCTTGATCATTGTGTCGATAAGGGTTGATTTGTATGGTTAAATGTACTCTTTGGCTTCGCGTTTGCCGCGTAGCACATCGAGAGAGTTGAGGGCCAGCGCTTCCATCTCGTCTTCTCCGGGGTAGCAATGGGTGGGGGCCAGGAAATCTATGCGGCGACGGAGCCGGCTGACCACGTATTCGGAGCGCGCCATACCGCCGGTGATGAGGATGGCATCTATCTTGCCGAAGAGCGCGGCACCCTCGGCCACGATACATTTGGCCGTCTGGAAGATCATGGCTTCCACCACCAGTTCGGCATGCTTGTCACCCTGGGCTATCCGCCGCTCTATCTCTTTCATGTCGTTGGTGCCGAGGTGGGCGATGAGGCCAGCCTGTCCGGCCACACGCTTGAGCAGTTCTTTCTCGGTGAAGCGTCCGCTGAAGCAGAGGCGTATCAGGTCGGCAGCGGGGAGCGATCCGGCGCGTTCGGGTGAGAAGGGGCCTTCGCCGTCGAGTGCATTGTTGGCATCGATTGCCCTGCCGTGGTCGTGTGCCGCTACCGATATGCCCCCGCCGAGGTGGCAGATGATGAGGTTCAGGTCTTCGTATCGTTTGCCTATCTCGTTGGCATAGCGGCGCGCGATGGCACGTTGGTTGAGCGCATGCCATATACAGATGCGGTTCATGAGCGGCGACCCGCTGATGCGTGCCAGCGGCGAGAGTTCGTCTACCACGCCCGGGTCGGCTATGAACGCGCGGCATCCCGGTATGCCAGCGGCTATCTCGTAGGCGATGAGGCATCCCAGGTCGCAGGCGTGCTTGTGGATGGCGTTGCGGGTGTCGTCGAGCATGCGCTGGTTGATCTCGTACACGCCGCCCTCTACCGGCTTAACCAGTCCGCCACGCCCGATGACGGCTTGGAAGTGGAACGGGATGTCCATGCGCCGGAGCTCGTCGATGACGAGTTGCTTGCGAAAATCAAACTGGTCGGTCACCTCTTCGTATTGGCTCAGTTGCTCTGCCGAGTGGCGTATCGTTCTCAGCATCAGGGGTTTGGCGTCTTCGTAGACGGCTATCTTGGTAGAGGTGGAACCGGGGTTGATGACTAATATCTGCATAGTTTATGGTTTTGATACGGACTGGATGGTGGCCAGTGCCAGACTGTAAAACTTGGAGGCTGTGCTGTCGCTGCGCGAGGGAAGCACCACGGGAGCTGTGGCTCCTGCCAGTACGGCTGCTATCCGGGCGTGCCCGAACAGGGAGATGGTCTTGTGGAACAGGTTGCCGCTCTCGATGTCTGGAAACACGAGCGCATCGGCCTCGCCCTCGATGGGCGAAGCGATTCCCTTGGTGTGCAGGCTCTCGGCCGATAGCGATGTCTTCAGATCCAACGGGCCGTCCACAATACAGGGTCCGAAACTTCCCTGCCGTGCTTGCTCGGCGATGAGGGGATAGCCCTCGGTAAAGGGGAAGTGGCGTGCATCCACTTTCTCGGAGCAGTGGATGAGGGCGATGCGGGGTTCGGCAATGCCAAATTGTCGGCATAGGTCGGCGATGTAGGCCACCTGTCGGGTGCGCTGCTCGTGCGTGGGGTAGGGGATGACGGCTGCATCGGTATAGAAGAGCAGGTGCGGATATTGCGGTACCTCGGCCACGGCGAGGTGGGTAAGCGTGCGGCCGTGGGGTAGCAGTCCGCTGTCGCGGTCGAGCACGGCGCGGAGCAGGATGTCTGAGTTGACCAGTCCTTTCATCAGTATGTCGGCCTTGCCGCCGCGCACCATCTCCACCGCCATTTTGGCCGCAGTCCGTGGGTCTGGATAGTCCACGACTATGGCCTCGACGAAGCCGGCCTCCTCTGCCTTGGCGATGGCTTCCCGCGACGATGTGTCGTGCGGACACACCACAGCCACCCGTTTGCGCACCCCCTTGTCTCTCAGATACGAGGTAAGCGCCTCAAAGTTCCTAATCCTTTCCATTTTTCCCTTATCTTGTTTAAGTTAGCTTCTCCGCTACAAATATAGAGGTAAAAAGCGAACTTGACAAGGTATGTTGCCTTTTTAACGAATAATTATACAAGAGGGGGATTTTTTTAAAGGTAAAAAGGCTTTTCTCCGTTTTACCTTTTTACTTTTTACCTTTTTACTTTTTCAAGGCCTCTTCTTTGCAGTAGTCTATTCCCAAGACATCGTAGTGTTGTGTCAGCTTGGTCAGCCTTGAGCAGAATCGGGTGTAGTCCTGGTGCTCTTTCTTGCTCCAACCTACCTCTGCCAGCGCCGCCACACGAGGATAGAGCATATACTCCATATCGCCCAGCGTGGTGATATACTCTGTCCATAGGTTGGCCTGTATGCCGAGGATGTGCCTGCCTTGTTCTGCCGTTAGCACATCGGGAACTGGGTGGTAGTTGTACACTTTCTCTGGCATGGTGCTTCTTTCAGATGTAGATATAATTTCACATGCAAAGTTACGAATTTTATCCTTTAACAGCCCTTTTAATCTGAAAAAATAATTATCTTTGCAGCAATATACTTTAACATCATGAAAAAGAGACTTGTTTTTACATTGTTGCAACTATGTGTTTGCATGGGCCTGATGGCCAAATCGTACACGGTAACGTCGCCTAACGGAAAGTTGAAGGTGCAGGTAGAGGTGGGCAATACGCTCTCTTACCAGTTGTTGATGGGGCAGTCTGTGCTGGTGAGTCCCTCTACCCTGTCTATGAAGACAGAGGCGGGTACATGGGGTGTGGGATCCAAACTCAAGAAGGCTTCGGCCACCTCACACAAGGGCACTATCCAGGCGTTTGCCTACAAGCGCAGCGTGGTGAGCGATGTCTACAACCAGTTGCGCCTGCAGTTTAAGGAGGGCTTCAGCGTCATCTTCCGCATGTATGACGAGGGCATGGCCTACCGCTTCGTGTCGGACACCCAGCGCGAACTGAAAATTGAGGAGGAAGAGGTGACGGTCAATTTTCCGCAAGACTGGACTTCGCTGGTGCCCTATGTGAATGATGCCGGTGACAGGGAGGACCAGTTGCATACCTCGTTTGAGAGTAAATATACCCGTTGCGTGATTTCGAAACTCAAGACCAATCGGCTGATTTTCTCTCCCCTGATGGTGGAGGCCGAAAATGGGGTGAAGCTGTGTCTGGCCGAGTCGGATGTGGAAAACTATCCCGGCCTTTTCTTTATCGGTACGGGAAAAGGTGCCTGCATCAAGGGTGTGTCGGCTCCTTATCCCAAGCGCGTGAAGCAGGGCGGCCACAACAAGCTGCAGCTGCAGGTGAAGGAGCGTGAGCCGTATCTGGTAAAGAGCCGTGCAGGGCAGCAGTTCCCGTGGCGTATCGTCAATGTGGCTACAGAGGACAAGCAGTTGCTCGACAACGATATGGTGTACCGTCTGGCTTCGCCCAACCGCATCGGCGATGTCTCGTGGGTGAAACCCGGCAAGGTGGCATGGGAATGGTGGAACGACTGGGGGCTCTACGGTGTGGACTTCAAGGCCGGCGTGAATACCGAGACCTACAAGTGCTATATCGATTTTGCCAGCCGCAACGGCATCGAGTACGTCATCCTCGACGAGGGATGGGCTGTCAACCTGAAGGCTGACCTTTTCCAAGTGGTACCCGAGATAGACCTGAAAGAGATCATCGACTACGGCAAGGCCAAGAACGTGGGTATCATCCTCTGGGCGGGTTATTATGCCTTTGAGCGCGATATGGAGCGGGTATGCAAGCACTATTCGGAGATGGGTGTGAAGGGATTCAAGATCGACTTCATGGACCGTGACGATGCTGCTTGCGTGGATTTCGAGTTCCGTGCGGCTGCCACCACGGCCAAGTATAAGATGTTGTGCGACCTGCACGGCACCCATAAGCCCACCGGACTGAACCGCACCTATCCCAATGTGGTGAACTTTGAGGGAGTACGTGGTCTGGAGAACAATAAGTGGGGTGCTTATCCCAAGTATGATCAGGTGCAGTATGACGTGATTGTGCCTTTCTTGCGTATGTTGGCAGGACCTATGGACTATACGCAGGGCGCTATGCTCAACGGCACGCGCGAAACCTACCGTCCGAGCAATTCGGAGCCGATGAGCCAGGGCACACGTACGCACCAGTTGGCTGAGTATGTGATTTTCTTGTCGCCGCTGAATATGCTGTGCGACAGTCCTATGCACTATGACGAGAACCCGGAGTGTACGGAGTTTATCGCCAAGATTCCGACGGTGTGGGAGGAGACCATTCCCTTGCAGAGTGTCATCGGCGAATATGTGGCCGTGGCCAGACGCAATGGCGACAAGTGGTATGTGGGAGCTACCACCAACTGGACCGCTCGCGACCTGACGCTCGACCTGACACCGCTGAAGGTGGCCGGCCGCAAGGCTGTGGCTTTCTACGACGGTGTGAATGCCGATCGTTTTGCCCAAGATTACAAGAAGAAGGAGATAGAGATTCCGCAGGATGGCAAACTCACTGTGCATCTGGCTCCCGGCGGCGGTTTTGCCATGCAAATCCCTTTGTAAAGGTAAAAAAGTAAAAAGGTAAAAGGGTAAAACGAGGTTGAGCTCTGTGATTGCCACGTGTAGGGACGCACGTTCGTGCGTCCGCTCCACAGCGCAAAAGCCTTTTAAAGAGATAAATCGAGCCTGGAACAGTAAACGGGCTTGTGTATAGAAAAAAGGTAAAGAGGTAAGGAATATTTAGGGCATCAAAGCCCATCCCTCGACCTCTTTACCTTTTTATTTTAATTGAGTTTTGCCATAGATGCGGACGCACGAACGTGCGTCCCTACACCAGCAATCTTTTGGGTTCAAGGCACCTCTTTACCTCTTTACCTTTAAAAAGCCTTTAACCCCCCACTTCCCAAATGTCATTGGTTTCGAGGAGTTCTTCGAAGCAGTGGTAGTGCTTTTTGGCTTTCACCTCTTCTACTTGCGCGTTGACACAGGCATCATAGGTGGGTGCTTCCACATCGCGTATCACGCCCAGTGCCACGGGGAAACCGTTCTCACCATCCATCATGGCCAGTTTCAGTT
Source organism: Bacteroidales bacterium (assembly GCA_004554665.1). Lineage (GTDB taxonomy): Bacteria > Bacteroidota > Bacteroidia > Bacteroidales > Bacteroidaceae > Prevotella. The sequence goes on along the minus strand of SFKY01000031.1, from coordinate 9,520 downwards.
GCAGTGTGTTGTCCTCGCAGTGGCTGTCGTGAATCAGGATATCGTCAATGGTATAGCCATCCTTCCCAATCTCCACCACTTTCAGCGAGAATCCGTCTTGCACCAATCCATACTCGTTGTTTTCGCCGAATACCAACGGCTTGCCGTCTTCCACATAGATGGCGTTGCGTTTGCGTCCCTCCTTGGTGTAGACAGGGTCATAGCAACCGTTATTGAATATCATGCAGTTTTGCAGAATCTCGCATACCGAGGCACCCTTGTGGTGGTAAGCCCGCTTGAGGATGTCTATAGTCCCGGCACTGTCGTTGGCTACGGCACGGGCGAAGAACCTGCCGCGTGCGCCGAAGCATAGTTCGGCCGGCCTGAATGGGTCTTCCACCGTTCCGAATGGTGACGATTTGGAGACGAAACCTCGTGGTGAGGTGGGGCTGTACTGTCCTTTGGTCAGTCCATAGATGCGGTTGTTGAGCAATATCATGTTCAGGTCGATATTGCGCCGCATGGCATGGATGAAGTGGTTGCCGCCGATGGCCAGTCCGTCGCCATCGCCGCTGATTTGCCAGACCGTGAGGTCGGGATTCACTATCTTGGTACCCGTCGCAATGGCAGCCGCGCGGCCGTGGATGGTCTGCATGGCGTATGCGTTGACGTAATAGGGCAGTCGGCTGGAGCATCCTATTCCGCTGATGACGGCTGTCTGGTGGGGCGGTACACCCAGTTCGGCCATAGCCTTGTGCAGATTGGCCAAGAAGAAGTGGTCGCCGCATCCCGGGCACCACCTTGGCTGCCCTTTTTTGAAGTCTTGGGCTGTATATTCAGTTGTCATAATCGTTTTCTGTTTTAGCTTGTTGGTTAGATAATGTTGCCCTCAAAGGTCTTGGCGGAGTTCCCACACTCGGGAGCGCACAGTATTTTCTCAAATCCGTCGACCAGTTCGCTCACCACAAAGGGTTGTCCCTTTACCTTATTATATTGGTAGGGGGAGAAGTGGTTGATGCGGATGCGCAGCAAGGCGGCCAACTGACCGAGATTCTGCTCGGCCACCACCACTTTCTTGTACTTCAGCAGCACGTCGGCGGCATTCTTGGGCAGGGGATTGATGTACTTGAACTGGGCCAGTGCCACTTTGTGCCCACGCGCCTGCAGTTCGTGCATGGTGGTAAGCAGGTGTCCGTAGGTGGAACCGAATCCCACGATGAGCAGGTCGGCATCGTCACGGTCGCCGATGACTTCCAGATCGGGCACTTCGATGCGTGCCACTTTCTCGAAGCGTAGGTGGTTCATCAGGTCGTGGTTCTCGGGCTCGGTAGAGATACGTCCCGTCTTGCCGTCTTTCTCCAGACCGCCGAGGATGTGGCAGTAGCCCTCCTGTCCGGGCACAGCCCAGTAGCGTGCGCATGTTTCGGGCTCGCGGCGGTAAGGTGTGTACTTGTATTTCTGGTCCTCGGTCGCGTAATGGGGATGGATCTCCGGCAGGTCAGCCATCTTGGGCAACTTCCATGCCGCCGATCCGTTGGCGATGAAGGCATCGGTGAGCAGCACCACCGGCGTGAGGTGCTCCAAGGCTATCTTGGCGGCCATGTAGGCAGCCGAGAAGCAATCTGTGGGACTGGTGGCCGCGATGACGGGCATAGGGCTTTCGCCATTTCGTCCGTACAGCACCTGCAGCAAGTCGGTCTGTTCGCTCTTGGTAGGCAATCCGGTCGAGGGGCCGCCTCGCTGTACGTCGATGATGACCAGTGGCAACTCGTCGATGACGGCCAGGTTGATGGCCTCGCTTTTCAGGCAGATGCCGGGACCCGATGTGGAGGTGGCAGCCAGTGCGCCGGCAAACGAGGCACCGATGGCGCTGGCGCAGGCCGAAATCTCGTCCTCGCACTGCACGGTGATGACCCCGCACGACTTGTGTTTGGACAGCTCATGCAAGATGTCGGTGGCCGGCGTGATGGGATAAGACCCGAGATAGAGCCGCAGCCCGGCTTTCTCGGCAGCGGCGATGAGGCCGTAGGCCGTGGCTTTGTTGCCCGTGATGTCCATGTAGCGTCCCGGCTCCTTCACTTTGGTGTCTATGCGGTAGGTGGCCGGCACGCCGGCGTGTACATTGTGGCCATAGTCGTAGCCCGCATGCACCACCTTGATGTTGTTTTCGGCAATCTGGGGCTTCTTGGCAAATTTCCCGCGCAGGAAATTCTCTGCCAGCGTGAGGTCTCTGTTAAACAGCCAGCATACCAGTCCGAGCGCAAACATGTTGCGGCATTTCAGGATCGACTTGTTGTCCATTCCCGAATCTTCCAGACAGTTTTTTACCATCGTCGTAATGGGGCACGCCACCACGCGGTCAGGGTCGATGCCCAGTTCGCCCAGATAGTCGTCGGAAGCGAACTCCGCCTTTTTCAGGTCGTTGGGGCCGAAGCTGTCGGTGTCGATAATGATGGTGGCTTGCGCCTTGGCGTGCTTGTACTGCGTCTTCAGGGCAGCAGCGTTCATGGCCACCAGTACGTCGCACTGGTCTCCTGGTGTATAGACGGGTCCTCCACCTATATGGACCTGATATCCCGATACACCGGTGAGCGACCCTTGCGGGGCGCGGATGTCGGCGGGATAGTCGGGGAATGTGGAGATACCGTTGCCTACGGTAGCCGAAATGGTGGAAAAAATGTTTCCGGCGAGCTGCATGCCGTCACCGGAATCGCCAGAGAACCGGATTACAACCTGTTCCAGTTCTTTCACCTCAATGTCTTTGTCCATTGCTCATTGTTGGTTTTAGTAATATATTTAAGTTTGTCGATATCTGCCCGATCAATATTTGAACGAGCTGCCGCCGAGAAACTCTCTCAGCAGGCTCGTGGGTGGCAGCTGCCGGTTGGGGATGGTGTGGAAATACTTGAGAAACTTGAGCAGCCGATATGCCTCGGCATACTCTTCGCTGTTTTCCGGCACCTGTTGCAGCAGGGGTTCGGCCTGTTGCTTGATGACAGCCAGCTCGTAGATCATTGCCGTGTTGAACATGGCGTCGGCGTTTTCCTGATAGGGGAAAATCCATTTCTCCTCACCAGCCCGCACACTGGGCCATCGGTGGATGGTGTCGCGGGCACTTACGCCCCTGTATTTGTAGTCTCGTATGATGCGACGCAGCAATCGGTTGTCGGTGGTGGGGATATAGTTGTGGTCATCGAGCAGAATCGTGGTCAATGCCGAGGCATAGACACGGAACTTCTGCTCCTCCGGAATCTGTGCCGTCAGTTCCGGATTGAGGGCATGAATGCCTTCCACCACCAGGATATCGTGTGGCCCCATCTTGATGCGCTTGCCGCTCATCTCGCTGCGTCCAGCCTGGAAGTTGTATTTGGGCAATTCCACCTCCTCGCCGCGGAACAGGGCATTAAACTGCTCGTTGAGCAGCGGGATGTTGAGTGCGTACACACTCTCGTAGTCGTACTCGCCGGTCTCGTCCTTGGGCGTGCGGTCGCGGTCCACAAAGTAGTCGTCGAGCGAGATGGGCAGTGGCTTCATGCCGTTGGCCAACAGCTGGATGGAGAGCCGCTTGCAGGTGGTGGTCTTGCCCGACGACGACGGACCGGCCAGCAACACGAGCTTCAGTCCCTTCCTGGTGGCTATCTCGTCGGCGATGCGGCAGATTTTCTTTTCCTGCAGCGCCTCATTCACGTTGATGATGTCGGTCATGTAACCCTTTTCCACCGCAGTGTTGAAGTCTCCCACCGTGCGCAGACCAATGATTTCTTGCCAGTGGTGATGCTCGCGGAATATCTCAAACATCTTGTCCTGTCTCGGCATCTCCTTGAGCGTGGACGGGTCTTGCCGCGAAGGTGTGCGCAGCAGCATGCCGTCTCCGTAGGGCACCAAGCCGAAGAGGTAGAGCTTCTCTGTATTGGGCAGCAGCGAGCCGTAGAAGTAGTCCACAAAGTCGTCCAGCTGGTAGTACACCGTGTACAGGTCGCCCGTGCTCTTCAGCAGCTTCACCTTGGCTTCGTCTCCCTTCTCGCCAAACAGGCGGATGGCATCCTCGGTGGGCACCGTGTGGCGCACCACAGGCATCTTGGCGTCGATAATCTCCTGCATCCGGCACCGTATGCGCTCCACATCGTCGGCGGCGACGGGTCTCCCGATGTCCATGTGTACAAAATAGCCTTTGGAGACAGGGATGTCTATCACCACCTCGGCCCCCCGGTACAGGTCGTGGATGGCTTTGCAGCATACCAGAAACAGCGTACGGGTGTAGGTGCGCTCGGCTGAGCCCGAGTACATGTCGAGAAACTCCACATCCTTGTTGTTGTACAGCCGATAGTGCAGTCCCTGCACCTTGTTGTTGACCTTTGCAGCGATGGGACCATAGTCCATTTGCAAATTTGTTTGGGCAAAAACCTCAGAAAGTGTGTTTCCAGCGCTTACTTCTAAAGTTTTTTTGTTATTTTTGCAACGTATTTGTAACATCTGTTTCATGCAGTTACGTTTTGCTTAGCTTCTTTTACGGGGTAAAATTAGCAATAATAATCGAGCAATTACAAATTATTTGAGATAAAATTATGTCGATTTGGATTTTTTTTAGACTTATCGGTTCGTTGGCTTTGCTGATGTTCGGCATGAAATCGATGAGTGACAGCCTGCAGAAGATGGCAGGCCCCCAGTTGCGCCACGTCCTTGGCGCCATGACCACCAACCGCGTGACCGGCATCCTTACCGGAACTTTCATCACTGCCGCCGTGCAGTCGTCCACCGCCACCACGGTGATGACGGTCTCGTTTGTCAACGCCGGCCTCCTCACCCTGGCCCAAGCCATCTCCGTCATTATGGGTGCCAATATCGGCACCACCCTCACCGCTTGGATCATGAGTGCGGGTTTCTCGTTCAATATCACCGACTTTGTATGGCCGGCCTTCTTCATAGCCATCATCCTCATCTACTCCAAGAAGCGCAAGATCGTCGGCGATTTCATCTTTGGCGTGTCGTTTATGTTTCTCGGACTGGGCACGTTGCGGCAGGCAGGCATCGATATGGACCTCTCTCACAACCAGCCGGTGCTCGACTTCTTCTCCTCCTTCGACCCCAACAGTTTTCTCACCACCATCACCTTCCTGCTCATAGGTAGCGTGCTCACCATGTGCGTGCAGAGTTCGGCGGCGGTCATGGCCATCACCATGATACTGTGCTCCACGGGCGTGCTGCCCATCTATCAGGGTATAGCCCTCGTCATGGGCGAGAACCTGGGTACCACCGTCACCTCCAATGTGGCTGCCCTCACGGCCAATACGCAGGCCCGCCGCGCCGCGCTGGGTCACATGGTCTTCAATGTGTTTGGTGTGCTGTGGGTGCTCACGGTGTTCAAGCCCTTCATCAACATGGTCTGTGGCTTCGTGGGCTTCGATGGGTCCATGACCAAGGCCGACCCCCACTTCCTGCAAAACGCGGCCAAGCTCAGTTTTGTCTTGGCGGCCTTCCACACCGCCTTCAACATTACCAACACCCTCATACTGGTGTGGTTTGTCCCACAGATAGAGAAGCTGGTGTGCCGTATCATCAAGCCCAAGCTGCGTGCCGAGGAAGACGATTTCCGTCTCCGCTTCATCCAGACAGGAATCATGAAGACCCCGGAACTCTCCGTGCTCGAGGCACAGAAGGAGATACAGTGCTATGCAGAGCGCATCCAGCGCATGTTTGGCATGGTACGCGAACTCTTGGGCGAGACCGACGGCGACAAGTTTGTCAAGCTCTTCACCCGTATCGAGAAATACGAGGGTATCTCTGACCACATGGAGATAGAGATTGGCAACTATCTCGACAATGTGGGCGATTCTCACCTGAGCGACGAGACCAAGGCCAAGCTGCGTGCCATGCTCCGCGAGATCAGTGAGATAGAGTCTATCGGCGACAGCTGCTACAACATCGCCCGGACGCTCAACCGCAAGATCAAGAGCAAGGACGATTTCACCGACAAGCAGTATGAGCATCTGCACCAGATGTTTGAGCTCACCGACGATGCCCTGTCGCAGATGAACATGATGTTCAAGCGCCACAAGGACAATTTCGACCCCAACCGCTCCTTTAACATCGAGAACGAAATCAACAACTACCGCAACCAGTTGAAGAACCAGAATATCAACGATGTCAACACCCACGCCTATTCTTACGCCTGTGGCACCATGTATATGGATATCATCCAGGAGTGCGAGAAGCTCGGCGACTATGTGGTCAACGTGGTCGAAGCCCGAATGGGTGTCCGGCAGCGCGAAGTGTAGTGTTTCATGTCATGACAGCAGCGCAGCATGGACACAGCGATGCTGGGCTGCTGCCATGGTTTCAAGACCTCATGCTTCTGAGATGATGACCTTAAAGGCGATTTTAACGGAAATATGGCACAAATAAAAATAGTTTTTATTAATTTTGCACTAAAAATGAAAAAGGTTTATTGGTATTATATTTTTTGTCTGGTAGTGTTAAGTGCATGTAGCAATCAAACATCAGATGTAATCGAAGTGTCAAAGATACAAAAAATGGATGTTAATGATAGTGAGCCTTCTGAGGGAGAAGACGAAGAATTCGTATTGATGGAAACTTATAACGAGTCTGTACGTTCTAATACAGATATAATTGCAGACTTTTGCATATTGAATCAAGATGATGAAACAACTGTAATTACGGATGATATTTTTTTGAATTTATTTTTGCCTCCTGCACAGTCGTTTGTTAGTAGTCTGAATATTTCCTATCAAGATATTAATAATGTTATCTCGCTTCAATCCCAAGAAGATTATGAGTATGCCGTAGTTGGTCTTTTGATTCTTGCAACAGAATTAGATTGTATTAATACTGCTCAAGCTAATGTAACCAGAGGTGGCTCTTTTCTTGATTGCTTTTCAGAGGCAACAGGCATAGCTGGTGGGGTATCTTTGGTAGGAGCTATGGCTGCTGGAACAATGACAAAAAAACAATTACTTAAAGTACTCGGTATGATAGGAGGTAAGACAGCATTAAGAGTATCTTGCGGCGTTGGTCTTGCTCTAATTGCTGCAGAAATTGCATGGTGTATGTATTAAAAATAAAATGATACACAAATGAGAATCAAGTGTCTTTTTTGGCTTTTCTGTGCCGCATTTTTGGTCATGCTCTATGCTGTAGCTGAAGAACTGGTTATGGGTGTCTTCCCCACTCATGACATGCTTACGCGCTATTTGCCCTCGTTGGTGGTGCTCGTGGCCTTCTTCATCGAAGACCGTCTGCATCGTCGTGGCGTGGTGGTAGGCAACAAGTGGTATTGTCTCGTGGTGGGATTGTACTTACTGGTGTCGTTCATCCTTCCCCGCTTCGTCTTTGATTGAGCACCCGTCAGGCCGCCGAGGCCATCACAGATGTTACAATTCTGTTACAAATCATAAAAAGCCTTTCCCTCCGCATCGGAGAGAGAGGCTTTTTTCGTAACTTTGCAACACATTTTACATTCTTATTTTCGTGACAGTTATGACAACAGGTGATTATCTCCTTATCTTTTGCAAGATTTTCGGGTCGCTTGCACTCTTGATTTATGGTATGAAAGTGATGAGCGAAGCCCTGCAAAAGATGGCAGGTTCACAGCTCCGGCACATTCTGGGAGCGATGACCACCAACCGCCTCACGGGCATGTTTACCGGTACCTTTATCACATGCGCCGTCCAGAGTTCGTCAGCCACTACGGTAATGACAGTTTCGTTTGTCAATGCGGGTCTCCTCACGCTTGCGCAGGCCATCTCGGTCATCATGGGAGCCAACATCGGCACCACCTTCACGGCGTGGATCATGTCGCTGGGCTACAATGTAGACCTCACGATGGTGGTCTTCCCCGCCTTCTTCGTGGGCATCATGCTCATCTACAACAAGCGGCGGCGCTACGTGGGCGACTTCCTCTTTGGCATCGCCTTCCTGTTTTTCGCCTTGGTGCTGCTGAGCGGAGCCGGCAAGGAGCTCGACCTGGAGCACAATCCCTCGGCCATCCGCTTCTTCTCCTCCTTCGATGTCAACAGCCATCTCACCATCGTCATGTTCCTGCTCATCGGTACGGTCATCACCTGTATCGTGCAGAGCTCGGCGGCCGTGATGGCCATCACCATCCTCCTCTGCTCCACAGGCGTGCTGCCCATCTATCTCGGCATAGCCCTGGTGATGGGCGAGAACATCGGCACCACCGCCACGGCCAATCTGGCCGCGCTCGGAGCCAACACCCAAGCCCGGCGGGCAGCCTTGGCGCACCTCGTCTTCAATGTCTTCGGCGTGCTGTGGGTGCTCTGCCTCTTCTATCCCTTTGTCGATTTCGTCTGCGGCATCGCCGGTTACGACCCCAGCAACAACGCCCACCTCACCCAGGCACAGATAGCCCTCAAGCTGCCCGTGGTGCTGGCCATGTTCCACACCGCGTTCAATGTCACCAACACCTTTGTGCTCATCTGGTTTATCCCGCAGATAGAGCGCGTGGTGTGTGCGCTCATCAAGCCCAAGCCCAACAAGGAGGAAGACGATTTCCGCCTGCGCTTCATCCAGGTGGGCATCATGAAGACCCCCGAGCTCTCCGTGTTTGAGGCACAGAAGGAGATACAGAGCTTTGCGGAGCGCATCCAGCGTATGTTTGCGATGGTCAAGGACCTGCTGGGCGAGAAAGACAAGGACAAGTTCACGAAAGAGTTTGAGCGCATCGAGAAGTACGAGTCTATCTCCGACAATATGGAACTGGAAATCGCCAAATACCTCAACCAAGTGTCCGACGCCCATCTGAGCGACGACACCAAGGGCAAGATACGTGCCATGCTCCGCGAGATCAGCGAGATAGAGTCTATCGGCGACAGCTGCTACAACATCGCCCGGGCCATCCACCGCAAGATAGAGGGCAAGGCCGAGTTTACCGAGGAGCAAGACGGCAACATCCACCAGATGTTTGAGCTCACCGATGCAGCGCTCTCCCAGATGAATCTGCTCCTCCGTGGCCCCAAGGAGAACTTCAACGCCAACCGCTCGTTTAATCTCGAGAAAGAGATCAACGGCTTCCGCAACCAGCTCAAGTCCAAGAACATCGTCGATGTGGACAACAATCTCTACTCCTACGGTGTCGGCACCATGTATATGGACATCATCCAGGAGTGCGAGAAGCTCGGCGACTACGTGGTCAACGTGGTCGAGGCGCGCCTCGGCATCCGCCAGCCCGACTGATGTTTGGCCTTTGGCCGTCCCCAATGCGGCAAACAGATATGCTAAAGGTGGCGTTTACGACCCGTAAACGCCACCTTTAGCTTGCCTAAACGCCACGTTTGGGTTTCTGAAAGGCATTGCATCCTCTGCTTTACCGGTAGAGAAGCCTTGCCTGGGAAGCACGCCTGTTTTACAGTAATACTGATGTTTTTTAAAAAACTATACATATCACTTGCTTGTTTAATACTATTTTAACCTGTTGGCGGAATTAATTTAGTGCATACTTAATTCTGCCAATGGGCTTGTCGTTAATGAAGTTTACGTATTGCAGAATGGTAAGTGCACTAATTTT
>SFKY01000030.1 GCA_004554665.1 Bacteroidales bacterium | reverse complement strand
TCGAACCCCCGACCCTCTGCTTGTAAGGCAGATGCTCTAAACCAGCTGAGCTAAGCGCCCTTACTTGTTGTAAGCGGTTGCAAAGGTACGGACTTTTTTCGGAACCGCCAAACTTTTTTCCAACTTTTTTCAAAATATTTTTTTTTGCCCCTTGCCGCAGATGTGGAAAACCATTGCGCCAGATAGCAAAAAAATCCCCGCAGTCCCTCGAACCCCCGACCCTCTGCTTGTAAGGCAGATGCTCTAAACCAGCTGAGCTAAGCGCCCTTACTTGTTGTAAGCGGTTGCAAAGGTACGGACTTTTTTTGTAACCACCAAACTTTTTTCCATTTATTTTTCGTTTGGGTGCAAAAAATCGGCAATTTAAGGCGATTGTCTCGTTTTTTATGCTTACTTTTGCTTCCAACGCCGATGGTTTGGAGCAATGACTTCCATAGTCCGGCACTAAAATCATTCACGATGACGCAGCAAGAGTTTATTAATAAGGTGGAGCAAATGCTGGGTTTTGTCCCCACGGACGACCAAACCCATGCCTTGCAGGTCTTTGCCCGTTTCCTCGCCGACCGCGGACAGTGGCCGGTAATGGTGCTGCGTGGGTCTGCAGGTACGGGCAAGACTTCGGTGGCGGCCGCTATTATTAAGACCTTGGCACGATTGGGGCAGAAGATGGTGTTGCTGGCACCCACCGGTCGTGCGGCCAAGGTGCTGTCGGTACACTGCGGTCTGCCGGCGCTTACCATCCACCGCAAGATCTATCGTGAGCGTGCCTTTGTGGGTGGAGGAGGGCATTTCCAACTCAATGACAATCTGCATGCCGACACCCTTTTCGTGGTCGACGAGAGTTCGATGATTGCCAACCAGGGTGCTTTTGAGAGCGTGTTTGGCAGCGGTCGCCTGTTGGATGACCTGATGCAGTATGTCTATGGTGGCCGAAACTGCCGCCTGCTGCTCATAGGCGATGCCGCTCAGCTGCCGCCCGTGGGTGAGACTGCTTCGCCAGCCCTGCGCAATGAAGTGCTGCAAGGTTACGGATTGGTGGTCTATGAGAGCGACATGGACCAGGTGCTGCGTCAGAGCAGTGAGAGCGGAATCTTATACAATGCTACGCTCATACGTCGTATGATTACCCACGACGGTATCACAGAGTTGCCGCGCATTAAGTTTGCGGGTTTTGCCGACATACGCATGCTGCCGGGCAACGAGTTGGTGGAGGCGCTGGAGGCGAGCTATCGTGAGGTGGGCGAAGACGAGACGATGGTGGTGGTGCGGTCTAATAAGCGCGCCAAGATTTATAATCTCGGCATCCGCAATATGGTGCTGGGATGCGAGGAAGAACTGGTTTCCGGAGACCTGCTCATGGTGGTTAAGAATCATTATGCCGTCCTGCCCGAGACCAAAGGCGGCGAGCGGCCACCATTCGATTTCATTGCCAATGGCGACCGCTGCCGTGTGGTGCGGGTGCGTGGTGTACGTGAACTTTACGGTTTCCGTTTTGCCGATGTGTGGTTGCGTTTTCCCGACTACGGCAACTATGAGTGGCAGGCCACAGTGATTCTCGACAGTCTGTTGACAGAGTCGCCTGCGCTCACGGCCGGGCAGACAGAGCAGCTCTTCGAGCGTGTGCTGGCAGACTATGCGGAGCTGCCCCGCAAGGCCGACCGTATGCGGAGCGTGCGTGAGGATAGGTATTACAATGCCCTGCAAGTGAAGTTTGCCTATGCCGTGACTTGCCACAAGGCGCAGGGCGGACAGTGGTCGCATGTGTATATAGACCAGGGCTATATGACCGACGAGATGCTCACGCCCGACTATATCCGATGGCTTTACACCGCTTTTACCCGTGCCACCGATTGCTTGTATCTGGTCAATTGGCCGGATAATCAAGTTCGGATTTGATTCAACACTTACCTGTCGTTTCCAAAACCTAAATGCCACCATTAGCGCGATAATGGTGGCATTTAGGGGGTCTATTTGCCGCCTTTGGCTTTGCCGTCAGTATCGCAACTTCAGTTTGTTGGTGCCCGACAGGGTGGGCAGCTGCTGCCATTTGCCGTCTTTGTAGTGCCCTGTGACAACGGTACGACGTGGGGCGTGGAGGCGGAACGACACTTCCCAGTCCTTGGGGAATGCGGGTAGCAGATACACGGTGCCATCGTACGACTGCATCACCATGTCCTGCAGTGTGGTAAGCAGGTTGGAGCCGTGGTCTTGGTCTGGTGTCCAGTCGAAGTTGGGTCCCCAGATTACCGGGAACCGATGGTGCTTGTTGGCGAAGCCCAGTTTGGCTATCAGATTGGCTTTTGCCTCTTCGGTCAGACCCAATCGTGCTGCCTGTTGGCCGTCTTGAGCCCAGCCATGCATCTGCTTGAGATTACGGGCAAAATAGGTATCGATGCCCTGCTGCAGATTGCGTGCGCCTACATGACAGAGGGCGAATGGGAACACGGCGTACAACTCGGGATTCTCAGCGTTTGTTGCCTTGGGGTCAAACTTCTCTGCCGCTGCAAATACCCGTTTGCCGTCGATGAGGCGCGTGGGTACGGGCGGCAGGATGGCCTGCAGTTCTTTCCATTGGCGTACGTTATCGGGGGTGGTGCAGCCTTTGGGCAGCTGAAGCAGTTGGCCGATGAGATAATGCAGGCCTGCCACGTTGGGCAAGTCGTTCACCACGTTGTTCCAGTACATCTCCAGTGCATGGGTAGGCGTGATGGTAAGCTTGCCCTCGGCATTGCGTGGGAAGAAGGAGGTGTAGAATGCCAAAAACTCATTGGCTATGGGTATCAGCGTGTCGATGGCAAATGTCTTGTCGCCCGTGTACTGGTAGTAGTCGGCCATGAGCGAGGCTATCTCCAACGACGAGCTCCAGTAATAGCGTACATAAGGATTGTCTATCACCTCTTTCTTGTTGGGATCCCAGCCATAGTCGTGGTTGACAAAGGTGCCAAAGATGGTGGCGGTCTCGGGGCTTACCGCTCCCTTGGCCTTCCAGAGCACTTCGGCGTTGCGCTTCATCATCGGCAACACGCGCTTGTAGTGGCGGAAGAGCACCTGCATCATGTCATAGTCGCCGCTCTTGAGCATGGGATGGTACACCAGACGTGTGTTTTGCCACCAGTAGTCGGGACCCCACATGCGATAGTCGGGCGAGTAGGTGCGTCCCGGATCGGTGTAGACGGGGTCTACCGTGAAGATGGAGCCGTTGAACTTGATGGGGAAATTGCCTCGTCCGCCGCAAGCCATCATCCAGTTTTGCAGGATATAGGCCTGTGTAATCTTGAAGCCGGTGGTACGGTCGGGAGTGTCTACGCGCAGATAGCTCTTGTCCCAGAACTGCTGCCAGTAGGCGGCGGTGCGGCGGGCAGAGGCATCTGCGGCAGGGGCCTTGGCCAGTATCTCCTCAGTCTGTGCCATCCACTCGTCGGCAGTGGCAGTCTGTGCGGTATGTGCCACCACCTTCAGTGCGAATGTCTTCTGCTTCTCGCGGGTGCAGAGCTGTGTAGGAGAAAGCAGTTCTAATCCCTCGCCCGAGATGTTGTAGCCCATGGTGCGGTGCATCAGCGGGTCTCCGCTCATCTGTGCGGCATCGCCCATCTGCTGGTGCTTCAGTGTGAAGGGGTAGATGGAGTGCTCGTTGCGGTGGAAGACCATCAGGTGCTGTCCTCGGTGCCCGGTCTGGTCGGGATACTCGGTGAGCTGTTCCTCGTGGGGGCATCCCTGCAGAGAGAAGTGGCGCTCCTTGTTGGGTACCAGACGGGTCTGGGTGCGCCAGATTTCGGATGAGGCCATCACTTGCACCGGATAGCTTGCATGTCCGCTCACGTAGACCACCGGGGCATCGCTGTCTATCCACAGGTCGATGGCCATCTGGTCTTTGGCATCGGCGATGCGTATCTCCATCTTTCCTTCTGCCAGGTTGAGGGCATGGCTGAATTTCACGTCCGCACCTTTCAACGCCGGGAAGAGCGATATGCGGATGCGTCCTAACTTGTAGAGCGATGAGTTCTCGGACCATGCGTCGGTACGTGAGAGGTAAAAGAGTAGGTTGCCATTGTCCTCCATCCACACATTGGCACCCACCTCGCCGTTGCCGATGGGCATGGCGCCCGATGCGTTGCCCGACGGCGATTCCCATTTTACACTGTAGTCATTGACCGTTGCCGTCTGTGCGGCAGCAGGACCGGCAGTAAGCAGCATGGTCGCGGCGTAAGCCGCTGTGCGCAGCCTGATGTCGCGCATGCCAGACAGGCGTGTCTTTCCGCTTTTCGTACCCCAGGCACGGATAGCGCGGCTGCAAGTTTTGCTAAAGATGTTGTATTCCATTGTAAATAGTGTTATGTAATCATATTGTGAATGTCTACAAGCATCACGGCAGACAGCCCCCTGTCTGTCGTGATGGTGACAAAGGTAACAATAATCTGTGTAACCCACGCCTGTTTGGGCGGTTTTTATAGTGCGGACGGTGTTTTTCTCCGTATGTCTGTTGTCTGTACTCATAAAAACCAGTTTCCCCCTCAGCATCGCCGTGATGCAGAGGGGGAAACCTAGGGATTGCAGAGGCTGCGGTAGTCCTACCGGTTGCTGATGGTGACATCCTTGCCAGTGGAGGTTATCTTGACCTCGGCCGGTTTGGTGATGGTGGAGCGAAGCGAGCCATCGGGTTTCTTCTCATGCCTTACCTGTACGGGACCGAAGGGTGTGGGGTAGGTGCCTTCCACCCAATCGAGGTCGCCAAGGTGTGGGTCGATGCGCAGGTGGCGGCATCCGGCTTCCTCAATCTGGATGCCCAGGATGTGGCGCGACATCCATGCCGTGGGTCCCGAGGCCCATCCGTGTGCCAGACTGCACCTGAATCCCGGGTAGCAGTACTCGCCATAGTCGCCATGTATGTTTTTCTTGGCCGGATCGCCCAGTTGGTCTATGCGGTTGGCGTTTTCCATCCACGCCAAGTCAAAGTCTTCCCAGAAGGTGGTGGCTCCCATGTCTATCATGCCGCCCCAGTAGGTGCGTATCACATCCATTGCCTGACGGTATTGCCCAGCCATCGCTTCGGCTTCGAGCATATAGTAGCCATAGAAGGTGGAGAATCCACGCGCACCATCCTGTTCCAGATAGTGCTTGAAGGCGTATTGTGGCTTCATATCGCCCGAGATGGCCATTAGGGCAGCAGCCTGCTTGAGCGATTGGGGCTTGGGCAGATGGGCGCTTACCCTCTTGCCGATGGCCCGGCACTGGGCAGCCTTGGGAGCGTCGCCGAGCAGTTCGCAGAGTTGGGCGGCGCAGCGCATACTCCATACCACCAATGCCCTGACACCGATGTCCACGCCCTCCTTGTCGGGAGATGACGGCCAGTCGAGGAACTTGGCGCCGTCAAACTCTCCTTTCTCGTTCACCGTCTTGTCTACCTGGTCTATCAGTCCTGTGATATAGGCACGGTGTCGTTCCAGAAAATCCCTGTCGGCATAGTGCATCCACCAGTCGTGATGGATGATGAGGTACCAGAGAGAGTAGGCAGGCATGTTGTTGAGCCATCGGGGCAGGGGAAACTCCTTGCAGGCGAAGTCGATGGAGCGTGTCACCACATCCTGGGCGCCAA
This sequence comes from Bacteroidales bacterium, assembly GCA_004554665.1. GTDB lineage: Bacteria > Bacteroidota > Bacteroidia > Bacteroidales > Bacteroidaceae > Prevotella. The sequence continues at coordinate 23,503 of SFKY01000030.1, read as the reverse complement.
ACACGGCATTGATGGTGGCTATCTCAGGATGCAGGTCGCCCACCCAGACCAACCGGTCGCGCTTCACGCCGTCCCAGAGAAACTCCTGCATGTTCAGATGCACGGTGTAGGCTCCCATCATCCAGATCTCGTTGAGCCGTGCGTCGCTGCTGTGGAAACTGCCGATGTAGGGGATGTCGCGGTAACGGAAGATGGCGGCTATCTCCTTGATGCGGATGGCCACGTCGCGGCGCAGCAGGTCGATACGGACGAAGCGATAGCCGGTGTTACCGATCTCTATCTGTCCGTCTCGGGGCACTTCGAGGATGATGTCGCGCTTGGCATGGTCGTCGGTGGCGTAACCCACTTGCGGCTTGGTGTTGTTAGTGGTGCTGAAACATTCTTGCACCGACTCGCCGAAACGGATGCGTACCGTAGAGGGTTCCGGGCGCGTGCTGCTGCCCATCACCATGCGCAGGCCGCCGTGCAGTTCGCGGCCAAAGTCGAGCAGTATCGAGGCCGTGTCTTGCTTGGCCGACAGCATCTCACACATGTGGTGTTTCCCCAGTTCGGTCTGTCCGTTGGTGAGCTGCAACAGTTCGTGTTCATACTTCACTCCGGGCGTCTTCCACAACACTTTTTGCGGAACCAGGTACACGCGGGTGATTTCGTCGGGGCGCATGCGGCCTTCCTCGCCCTTGAAAACGGGTGGCAGACTGACCTGCGCAAGACTCGTAGAGCCCCATGCCAGGCCGATGATGAAGAGTAATAAGCGGATAGTTTTCATGACATTTATAAGTTACAAAGTGATAAGTTGCATCAAATATTATTGGGTGGCCGGCCCGGTGTCTGCCCCTATCAGCACTACGCCCAATATGGCCGCCACCACCAAGATAAAGACGATAAAGGTGTACAGATGCACCAGCAGGGTACACTTGATGGTCTTTCTCCACGAGTAGCCGAAGAGCTGTTTGTAGTCCCATGCGAAGAGGGCAAACAGCAACAGCGAGGGGAGGGGATAAATGTTGTGGAGCGTATCGGGCCTGCCGAAGATAGGAAGATAGACGATGGAGAGCGCCATCATCTGACAGCTGATGAAAACCTGTGCAAAGAAGTTTTCGGCCAGCGTGGTCTGAGGATGGGCGGGAGCCTTGCGAAACACGCGCCATGCGAACAGCATGAAGAAACAGTGCAATCCGATCAGCTCGATGGCCTTGTGGTGGTCCAACCAGTGCAGCAGGTGGTAGGCGGTCTCCGTCAGGCTCATCACCGAGAACGAATGGCCGGAGATAGACAGCGTGGCCTTGGCCAGTTCTTGGCTGTTGGCACCCTCGGCGGTGAGTGATGACAGTACGTCGGAAGGATTGTCGTAGCCTAAGAGCGAGACTACGACCGCATAAAACACGCACAGCACAAACAGCAGTTTTACCGGTGGGAAAAAGGCGATGCGCTTGCCGTCGAGATAGTCGCCTATCATGTAGCCGGGACGGCTGAAGAGGTGCCAGACGGTGCGTGGCAGACTGCGGTTGCCCATACCCCATACCTCCAGCGTGGCCATCATGACATTTCTCACGGTGAAACGCTGGGTCTTGGCGCTCTGTCCGCACTGCGGGCAGTAAGCTCCTTCAAACTCGGTATGGCAGTTAAGGCAAATCACAGGTCTGACAATATTCGTGTTGGGGGCTGTGGGCTATGCGTTGCACACGGTCTCGATGACCTTGTCCACGGCTGCGCTCAGGCCATCGGTGTTTCGGCCTCCGGCTGTAGCATAGTGGGGCTGTCCGCCGCCACCGCCCTGAATCAGTTTGGCGGCCTCGCGTACCAGCTGGCCGGCGTTCAGATTGTGGTTGGCCACCATGTCGTCGCTCAACATCACGCTCAGCATGGGCTTGCCGTTGTCTACGGTTCCCAATACACAGAGCAGGTTCTCGGGGATAGCCTGGCGGATCTTGAAGACCAAGTCCTTGGCACCCTGTGCGGCGATGGGCAGGATGGTGCTCACCACGGTGATGCCGTTGATGGTGCGTGCCTTCTCCACCAGCGTGTCCTTGGCGCGCTCCACGGCCTGTGCGCGGAACTGGTCTATGTCTTTGCGCATGCTGTCGTGCTCCTCGATATATTTCTCGATGACGGCGCGCAGGTCCTTGGCATTGTTGAACATCGAGCGGATGGCCTTGATGCTGTCTTCCAGTGCATATACCATCTCTTCGCAGTCTTTGCCGGTCTTGGCTTCGATACGGCGGATGCCGGCAGCCACGCTGCTCTCTGAGATAATCTTGAACATACCGATGCGTCCGGTTGATGTGGCGTGGATGCCACCGCAAAATTCGCAAGACGGACCGAAGCGGATCACGCGCACCTTGTCGCCGTATTTCTCGCCAAAGAGGGCGATGGCACCCAGTTTCTTGGCTTCCTCGATTGGTGTGTCGCGGTGCTCGTCGCGCGGCAGGTCCTCGCGGATCATGGTGTTGACCATACGCTCCACTTGGCGCAGCTCCTCATCGGTCACTTTCTGGTAATGGGAGAAGTCGAAGCGCAGCGTGTCGGCGCTGACGTAAGAGCCCTTCTGCTCCACGTGGTCGCCGAGCACCTGCTTGAGTGCATAGTCGAGCAGGTGGGTAGCCGTGTGGTTGGCGGCGCTGCCATTGCGCTTGTCTGTATCGACACAGGCCATGAAATCGGCCTTGGGATCCTGGGGCAAAGCCTTCACGATGTGCACACTCTGGTTGTTCTCGCGCTTGGTGTCTATGATCTCCACTGTCTCGTTCTCGCTTACCAGCACACCGCAGTCGCCTACCTGACCACCCATCTCTCCGTAGAACGGGGTGTAGTCGAGCACCAGTTCATAGAACGACTGCTTCTTCTGTGTCACCTTGCGATAGCGCAGGATATGGCACTCGTGCTCGGTATAGTCGTAGCCCACAAACTGCTGCTCGCCCTCCATCAGTGTCTCCCAGTCGCCATTTTCCACCTGTGCGGCATTGCGTGCGCGGGCTTTCTGCTGCTCCATCTCGGCGTTGAAGCCGTCTTCGTCTACGGTCAGGCCGTTTTCGCGGCAGATAAGCTGGGTAAGGTCGAGCGGGAAACCATAGGTGTCGAACAGGCGGAAAGCCTGTGTGCCGTCCAACTGGGTCTTGCCCTCGGCCTTGAGGGCGTCGATAGCGTTGGACAAGAGGGCGATACCCTTGTCGAGTGTGCGCAGGAACGAGTCTTCCTCCTCCTTCATCACACGGCCTATCAGTTCTCTCTGGGCCACCAGTTCGGGGTAAGCCTGTCCCATCTCTCCGATAAATACCGGCAGCAGCTTGTACATGAACGCCTCTTTCTGTCCCAAGAACGTGTAGGCGTAGCGCACGGCGCGGCGCAGGATGCGGCGGATCACGTAGCCGGCCTTGGCATTGCTGGGCAGCTGGCCGTCGGCGATGGAGAACGACACGGCTCTCAGGTGGTCTGCCACTACGCGCATGGCCACATCGGTCTCTTCTTCCTTGCCATATTCCTTGCCCGAGAGGCGGGCTATCTCGCCGATGACAGGTTGGAAGACATCAGTGTCATAGTTGGAGTGCTTGCCCTGCAGGGCGCGTACCAGTCGCTCGAAGCCCATACCCGTATCAATGACGTTCATCGAGAGCGGCTCCAGTGAGCCGTCGGCCTTGCGGTTGAACTGCATGAACACGATGTTCCAGATTTCAATCACCTGAGGATTGTCCTTGTTTACCAGTTCGCGGCCGGGCACCTTGGCCTTCTCCTCCGGCGTACGCGAGTCGAGATGGATTTCTGAGCAAGGTCCGCAGGGGCCTGTGTCGCCCATCTCCCAGAAGTTGTCGTGCTTGTTGCCGTTGATGATATGGTCTGCCGGCACGTGCTTGGCCCAATATGAGGCAGCTTCGTCGTCGCGCTTCAGGTTTTCCTCCTCGCTACCCTCAAACACTGTGACGTAGAGGTCCTTGGGGTCGAGTCTCAGCACGTCTACCAGATACTCCCAAGCCATATCGATGGCTCCCTCCTTGAAGTAGTCGCCGAAACTCCAGTTGCCCAACATCTCAAACATAGTGTGGTGGTAGGTGTCATGTCCCACCTCTTCCAGATCGTTGTGCTTGCCGCTCACACGCAGACATTTCTGCGAGTCAGCACGGCGGCGTGGTTCAGGCTCGCGGGTGCCGAGGATGATGTCTTTCCACTGGTTCATGCCCGCATTGGTAAACATCAGTGTGGGGTCGTCTTTGATAACCATCGGAGCTGAGGGTACGATGGTGTGTCCTTTCGATTCGAAAAACTTCTTAAACGAATCGCGGATTTCATTAGCTGTCATCATATAATAAGTCTTCTTTTTAGTTTCTGCCTGCAAAGTTACAGCAAAAAATCGATTAAGCGAAGAGAATAGTGGTTTAATGTGATTTCCTGGGCCGAGAAAATTGTTTTGGGCGAAGCCGGCAAGCCGTCAGCCTGGCCTATGTGTCATCCCGTCTGTTTCCCCTCCTCTCGCACTATACTATATAATAAGGTATAGAAGTAGGCTGTGGTATGCAGGATGATGCCGTGGCGTGGCAGGCGAATGTACCAAGTTTTTCCGTAAACGCCACCTTTGGCGCGCTAAAGATGGCGTTTACGGTGGCTAAATGCCGCATTTAGCTTTCGCAACCGTGTCGGTGTGACTTTGGCGGGACAGGCCTATTTATAGTAATGTCAGTCCTGTTTTGTAACAATTATTAGGGTACTCGTGACGGCGGTATGAGTTTTTTTGTTTATCTTAGCCGCAATTTAAATATATCGAATTGCGTCTTTAAATGAATTAGGTTTATGAAAATCACTATTTTTGTAAAACCTCCGTTTGGTAGGAAAAGACAGACTCAGCAAGCTGTCGCTAAAAACAAATCGATCCACCTGCTCTCTTTTGTTGACCGTGCATGCCGGTATATTGCCAGCCGCACTCATGACCGAAGCCGCAGCACCGTGAGCAACTATCGTACGGCTCTGCGCTCTTTTGAAGCTTTCCTTGACGGAAGGCAAGTAACGCTGCGCGATATCGATCAGGCGTTGCTGCAACAATATGCGCATTGGTTGGAGGAACGGGGCGTGTGCCGCAACACCTCGTCGTGCTATCTGCGGTCGCTCCGCACACTTTACCGCCAGGTGGGAGCCAACGACAGGCGGCTTCCTCTCAATCCTTTTATGGGTGTCTTTACCGGAAATGTGCCTACGGCTAAGCGGGCGGTGACGGTGGCCGACCTGCGCAAACTGCGGGCGCTGAAGCTGCTTCCGGGGAGTAGGCTGGCGTTGGCGAGAGACATCTTCCTGTTTTGCTTCTATGCGATGGGCATGCCCTTTGCCGATGTGGTGCGGCTCAAGCGTACCCAGGTGAGAGGCAACGCCATCGGCTACTTCCGCTGCAAGACCGGTCGCTACGTGCATGTGGGCATCGAGCCCTGCATGCGCGAGATACTGAATCGCTATAGACGGAAAGGGGGTACCTATGCGTTTCCGGTGTTGCCCGAGGGGGTGAGCGATGAGGAACTGTACAAGGCTTATACCTTGGCGCTCTACCGCTACAACCGCGCCCTGCGCTGTCTCGCCCGCATGGCTGGCATCGGGCACACCCTCAGCAGTTATGTGCCACGCCACACGTGGGCTACCCGTGCCTATGCCAATCGTGTGGAGCTGGCAGTGATTGCCCAAGCGCTCGGCCATGCAAGTACCCGCACCACATGGACGTATGTAAACATGGCGGGAAATGGCGTGCTGGCCACCGCAAACAGAAAAATCATCAGGGAGATAATAAAAAACACCTCTGTGGAAGAGGTGTGTAAGCATTAAAAATTTTATGGGTACAAAGATAGTAAATCATTCTGAATCAGCCAAATAGTACAGTAAAAATTTTAGGAGCTATTATAAAAAAAGTTGGGATTACAAGTATTGTTGTCCTCTTTCTTTCATATCCATAGTGTTGAAAACTAAATGTTTACGCACTATCGCACACCTCTTCCACAGAGGATGGCATGTGATATGTATTCCATAATGGAGTGGAATGAAGGAAAGCGCCGTTGTACACCTTTGTCAAGATGGGTGTATAGACGGACGAGTGGAATGTAACTTTTTTTATAATCTTTGTCGCGCTCCGGAGTCGTGAGATTGCGGATGCGCATTTTTAAGAAATATGTTATACAATAAGAATATTAAATATCAAAGTAAGACGTATCAGATGAAACTAACGTATCAGAGACCCACCATCACGCTCTTTCGGGTAATGTCTGAGGGGGGGGGGATTATGGCGAATACGGGTGGTACAGCCAAGTCTGCACCTTCCTACATGCAGTGGGATAAGCCTGCGGTTACCGAGTTTTCCACAGCGGCCAAAAAAGGCGGCGAGTGGGAATGATTCGGCAACTGTCTACGGTGCGGCAAGAGTGGCATCCCTGAGGTGGGGAGAGCCAAACAGAGTTATAATTACCGGGCGAGGGTAAATGCAGGTCAGGCCTGTTTTCCTGTGGATTTTCGATGGAAGATTCGTGGCAGAAGATAATCGTTACAATAGGGTAATGCAGGTAGCTTATAGGCTTCCAACTATATGAAAAAAATAAGTCAAACACTATATTCTTGGCTGCATCTTACCCTATCGCCCGGTATTTTTATAGATAAAATCTGTAACCAATCAGCTATGCTGCATGCCATATCGGGTGCTGCATGGCTGTTTTGGCTATGTAATAGAGGATGACGGCTCAATAATGAGCCTGCGCATGCGTGGCTTGGAGATAAATATTGGTGCGATAGCAATTGAGTATAGAGAATTTTTTGTATTTTTGCAAGGTAAAGTAGGTAAGCTATGGCATTGAATACGGACAAGAATCTGAAATTGTATTACTCCATCAAGGAGGTGTCGGCCATCATCGGCGTGAACGAGAGTGCGTTGCGTTATTGGGAGAAGGAGTTCCCGCAGCTACGGCCGAAGGTTCAGGCGCTCAACAAGGTAAGGCAGTACACCGAAGCCGACTTGGAGTTGCTGAAGACTATCTATACGCTCGTAAAGGTGCGTGGCTTTAAGCTGTCGGCTGCCCGTAAGTTGCTGAACGAGAACCGTAGCGGTGTGGACAGAAGCAGTGAGGTGCTGGAAACCCTCATCACGGTACGCGACCAGCTGAAAGAGTTGAAAAAACAGTTGGACGGAATCGTATAAAGGCTTTTGTAAAGGTAAAACGGTGTAGGGACGCACGTTCGTTCGTGGGTCCACCTCGCAGAAAGGCATTTGTAAAGGTAAAGAGGTAAAAAAGTAAAGGGATAAAACGGTTTTGGCAGAGCGGACGCACGAACGTGCGTCCCTACACTTTTTTACCGTTTTACCGTTTTACCTTTTTAAAAGGTCTTTTCCTTTGTTTTATGTGATCTGCAGCACTTCCTGCAGGCCCTCAATCTGCTTGAGGCTTTCCATGATGAGTTTTACCTCGTCACGATCATGCACTCGTATCTCTATGGAGCCGTCGAAAATACCCTCGTCGGCAGTGATGGTCACTTTGTGGATATTGATATTGAGCTTGTCGGATATCACGTCGGCCACATCGTGTATCATTCCCTTGCGGTCTATACCCTTAATCTCGATGGTGGCATCGAAGAACAGCAGCTTGTGCATGTCCCACTTAGCGTCGAGGATACGATTGCCGTAGCTGGTCTTGAGTTTGCTGGCCACCGGACAGTTGCGCTTGTGTATCTCCACGCGGTTCTTGTTGTCTATGTAGCCCAGAATGTCGTCTCCGGGTATCGGATGGCAGCAGCGTGGGAACAGATACTTCTCGATAGACTTCTCTGTGATGATGCAAGGCTTCTTCTTGTTGAAGCCTTCGCCCACGATGAGCAGTTCCACCTTGGGCGCAGCATCCTTGTCTTTCTTCTTGTCATGTCCCAAGAACGGCACGTACTTGCGCCAACCGCCAGTGCCCTGCTTCTTGTTCTTGCCCATAAGTTCGTCGAGATCTTTCTCGCCCAACAGAATCGAGCGCTCGCCGAGCGCGAGGAGGAAGCTGTCGTGCTTCTGCAGGTCGTGAAACTCGCAGAGCTTGTCCAATACCGATGTCGTAAGCTCCATGTCGTGACTCTTGAGCCACTCAGTGAGCAGCTCCTCGCCCTTTTTCTGGATTTCCCGGTTATCCCTGCGGAGGATGGCCTGTATCTTGCCTTTGGCTTTAGCGGTGTGTACAAAGTTGATCCATGAGGGTTGTACGTGCTGCGACTTGGAAGTGAGAATCTCTACCTGGTCACCGCTCTGGAGCTTGTGGCTCAGCGGCACGAGTTTGTGGTTGACCTTGGCACCGATGCAATGACTGCCAAGGAAAGTGTGTATCTGGAATGCAAAATCGAGTGCCGTGCATCCGGCCGGCATAGTCTTTATCTCGCCCTTGGGGGTGAAGACGAAGATTTCGGACGCGAAGAGGTTGAGCTTGATGGCATCGAGGAAATCCATTGCGTCCGGCTGCGGATCGTCAAGAATCTCTTTGATGGTGCGGAGCCAGTTGTTGAGTTCGCCGTCGTCCTCTTGGATATCGTCGCTGCCCTCCTTGTATTTCCAGTGTGCGGCAAATCCCTGCTCTGCCACTTCGTCCATACGGTCCGAGCGTATCTGTACCTCTATCCAGCGTCCCTGTTTGCTCATCAGGGTGACGTGCAGGGCCTGGTAACCGTTTACCTTGGGATGGTTGAGCCAGTCTCGGAGACGGTCGGGGTGAGACTTGTATATCTTGCTGATAGCGACATAGATGTTGAAGCACTCGTTGATTTCGTCGGCGCGTACACTGGGCGTGAAGATGATTCGGACGGCCAGGATGTCGTATATCTCGTCGAACGTTACATGCTTCGTCTGCATCTTGTTCCAGATCGAGTAGGGGCTCTTGACGCGGGCTTTGATTTCGTATTTGACACCAGTTTTGTCCAAAGCCTCACGGATGGGCGTGGTGAAGTCCTCAAACAACTTGTCGCGTTGCTCTTTCGTGAAACTCAGTTTGTTGGTGATGTCAGCGTATTCTTCAGGGTGTTCAAAGCGGAAGCTAAGGTTCTCGAGTTCTGTCTTGATCTTGTTCAGTCCCAACCTGTTGGCCAGTGGCGCATAGATGTAGAGTGTCTCGCCGGCAATCTTGTATTGCTTGTTGGGAGCTTGCGATTCGAGCGTGCGCATGTTGTGCAGACGGTCGCAGATCTTGATGAGGATGACGCGGATGTCGTCGCTCATGGTGAGCAGCAGTTTCTTGAAATTCTCTGCCTGTGCCGAAGCTTGCTCGCCGAAGATGCCACCGCTTATCTTGGTGAGGCCATCGACTATCTGTGCGATCTTGCTGCCGAAGATATTCTCCATGTCCTCCACCGTGTAGTCTGTATCCTCCACCACATCGTGGAGCAGTGCGGCGCTGATGCTTGTCGAGCCGAGCCCCATCTCCTCGCAGGCGATTTGGGCGACGGCTATGGGGTGCATGATATATGGTTCGCCAGACAGTCTCTTAACCCCTTTGTGCGCTTGTCTGGCAAAATTGAAAGCCTTGGTGATGAGGTCTACTTTCTTTCGGTGCCGTGAAGAGAGGTAGGTTTCGATAAGATGTTGGAAGGCATCATTGACCATTTTCTCTTCCATCTGCTCTTTTTCTGTAAGATGTGGGTTGTCCATAGGTCATGCTTGTTATCAAAGTGATACAGTATAAGTTAGCTTCACTTCACCCTAATCTTCTTTCCAGCCCGGATGCTGGTGCCGCTGATTTTGTTCAACTTCTTCAGCTTGGCAACCGTCGTGTGGTTTCGGGCGGCAATCTGCGAGAGCGTGTCTCCGTTGCGTATCGTTACCGTCTTTCCACGGCTCCGGTTCCTACTCTTGCTGCGGCTCCGGCTGCTGGTGGATCGTGAAGTGGTGCTTGCCACTTCCTCATTTACCACCACTTCAGACCGCTTACTCAGCAGGTTGTCGGTGTTGTAAGCGTAGATGGACTCCTCGTTGTCGATAAACGAGTTGACCATTGTCGAGGGAAGTTTGATGATTGAGGGTTTGGTGTTTCCGTTGACGATGTTGCGGCGATACTGCGGGTTGAGCTCTTTGAGCTGGTCCACACTCATGTTGAGCACATGGGCAATCTGTTCGAAGTGTACGTCGCGGTTCACGACCACGGTGTCGGTCTTGGCAGGCAGTTCTGTCAGCATCGGACATATATTATGGTCGCAGTAATAGTTCATGATATAGTTGGCAGCGATAAAGGCTGGCACGTAGCCGCGTGTCTCTTTGGGCAGGTAAGGATAGATTTCCCAATAGTCGGTCTTGCCTTTGGAGCGGTGGATGGCTTTGTTGATTTTCTCCGGTCCGGCATTGTAGGCAGCGATGACCAGGTTCCAGTCGCCGAAGATCTTGTACAGGTCGCTCAAGTAATGGGCTGCGGCGTACGAAGCCTTGATGGGGTCCTTGCGCTCGTCCACCAACGAGTTTACCTCCAGCCCATAGTTCTTGCCGGTGGCCAGCATAAACTGCCAGAGACCCGTGGCACCCACTCTCGACACGGCCTGCGGGTTGAGAGCCGACTCGATTACCGGCAGGTATTTCAGTTCCAGCGGCAAACCGTAGGTCTCCAGTGCCTGCTCGAAGATAGGGATGTAGAAGTTTTGTGCGCCAAGCATGTAGCTTACAGAGCGTCTCAGCCTGCCGCTGTATCGGTCGATGAATTTCTGTACGATATCATTGTAAGGCATCTCGATGATGGTCGGGATGCGGCTCAGTCGCTCCTTGTAGACTTCCTTGTCGTAGACGGGATTCACGTCGGGCATATTGCAGTCTGTGTCGGGCTTCAGATACGTCTTGGCGTTGTACAGATGCAGGAGGCTGTCCACCTCCGAAATCATGCCCTCGGGCAGGTCTATCACTTCTTCCTTGCCCTCGGCGTTGGTAACTGTTATCTCAGTCTCGTTGCTCTGTGCCTTAGCGGGGTTGGGGAGGCAGAGCATGGCAGCTATGATGATAGCGAAAGTCTTCTTCATTCTTGGGTATGTCTATCTTAATTTTTATGTTAGTCGGATATAGGTATGCTGTGGGTAGTCGCGTTGCGTGCCGGTTAGAAGTTGAGGCTACATTGGAATCCCACGGCAGACGATTTGAACGGGTTGCGTGCCTTGCCCTCTTCACTGTTTTCCAGCACCGAGGGTGCCACCCGTAGGCTCAAGTCCTTGGAGATGTCAAACTCAGACAGCGACGCATCCACGTAGGCATCGACCACCGAGAGCAGATACACGCCCACCATGCAGAAGAAACTCATGTCGCGCCACTTGCGATAGCGGTCCTTACGTTTCCTGAAGAGGTCCTGATAATAGTCCTTGTTGCTCTCGTCCACCTTGTTTCCGAGGTGTAGGAACTGGTTATAGCTCTGCGTATTGGGGTCATCGTCCATGATATCCATATACGCCTGCGAGTAGTCTTTGTACATCATGTTGTTCCAGCGCATGGCATAGGCACAGCCTACAAAACCTCCGTAGACGATAGGGAGCTTCCAGTACTTGCGGTTGTATATCTGGCCGGCACCGGGCAATACGAGCGAGAGCCACAATGCCCGCTTGGAGCTGGGCCTCCATGTCTCCCAGTCGCGCTTTTGCTTGCGTTTGGCCACTGTGTCTGTCTTGATGGCCGCGTGCAAAGTGTCTTTCTTGACGATGGTGTCTTGCTTTACGGCGGTCGTGTCTGCGCTCTGTGCAGACATCCGTGTCGGAAAGACCAGCGTCAGCATGGCCACCGATAGCGTCAGGGTGATGGATCTTGCGATATTCACTGCCGGCTACTCTTTCAGTTTGTCGAAGATGCCCATGATACGCTCCAGTTCCTCCTCGTTGGCGAAAGGAATACTGATCTTACCTTTGCCCTTGGGCGAGCAGGTAAACTGTATCTTGGTGCCCATGACCCCAGACAGTTGCTTGGTAAGCATGTTGTAGTGGTCGGCGTTGGGGCTTTTGGCGATGATTCTCTTCTCTCCGTTCTCGTCGGTGGCATCGTTCTTGATGCGTTTCACCAACTCTTCCACCTTGCGGACAGAATAGCTGTTCTTCAGAATCTCCTTGAACAGCTTGATTTGTTGCGACGGACTCTCCAGCGAGAGCAGCGCCCGGGCGTGTCCCATATCTATCTGCTTCTTCTGCAGGGCCATCTGCACCTGTGCTGGTAGCTTGAGCAGACGCAGATAGTTGGTGATGGCGGTACGGCTCTTGCCCACGCGCTCGCTGATTTTCTCTTGCGTCATGCCATTCTCTTCCAGCAGATGCTCGTAGGCCAATGCTATCTCGATGGCGTTGAGGTCTTCGCGCTGGATATTCTCCACCAGCGCCATCTCCATCACCTTCTCGTCGTTGATGGTGCGTATATAGGCAGGGATGGCTTTGAGTCCCGCTATCTGCGAGGCACGCCAGCGGCGCTCGCCTGCAATAATCTGGAACCGGTTTTCTGCCACCTGACGGAGCGTGATGGGCTGTATGATACCGATTTCCCTGATACTGGTGGCCAGTTCTTGCAACGCTTCTTCGTCAAAATCGTGGCGAGGCTGACCGGGATTAGGCTCTATCTGTTCGATGGCGATCTCGTTGATGGTCGAAGAGCCACCCGTCTTCACGGCCTCAGTGGATATCAGCGCGTCGAGACCTCTGCCCAGCGCGTTGCTCTTGGTATTGGTGCCAAATTTCTTATGTACGGCCATATCTCTTAGTTAGTTTCACAACCGCCGTCTGTGGCATCGTTGTGGATGAACGATAGTCGATGAAATAGTGTTAACCCTTGTTTTTGTTGATGATTTCCTCTGCCAGACGCAGATGGTTCTTGGCTCCTGCCGACTCGGCATCGTACAGGATGACAGGCAGTCCGTGGCTCGGACACTCGCTGAGCTTCACATTGCGCTGGATGACGGTCTTGAACACGAGCTCTTGGAAGTGCCGTTTCACCTCGTCGTAGATTTGGTTGGCCAGACGCAGACGGCTGTCGTACATGGTCAGGAGGAATCCCTCGATTTCCAACTTCGGGTTGAGCTTGCTCTTGATGATCTTGATGGTGTTGAGGAGCTTGCTGATGCCCTCCAGGGCAAAGTATTCGCACTGTACGGGGATGATGACCGCGTCGGCAGCCGTGAGCGCGTTGACCGTAATCAGTCCCAGCGACGGCGAGCAATCTATCAGGATATAGTCGTACTCGTCCTTGATGGGGGCAAGCACCTGCTTGATCACCTTCTCTCTGTTGTCCAGATTCAGCATCTCTATCTCTGCACCCACCAGATCGATGTGACTCGGAATGATATCCAGTCCGTCTATGTCGGTGGTATAGATAGCCTCGCGCACGTCTTTGTGGTCGATGATACACTCGTAGAGCGAACAGTCCACCTCGTTGAGGTCTACGCCCAGACCGCTTGAGGCATTGGCCTGCGGGTCTGCATCGACTACGAGCACGGTTTTCTCCAAAGTGGCGAGCGAAGCGGCCAGATTAATGGTGGTAGTGGTCTTGCCCACGCCTCCCTTTTGGTTGGCTAAAGCGAATATTTTTCCCATTTTGTAGAGCTTTCTTACTTTTATTTAGAGCACAAAGGTACATATTTTATGCGAGAAAGCGTAATTCTTAAACCTTTTTTCGTACTTTTGTGGCGAAAATCTGTTAAACGGCGGCAGCAGATGTGGCGTTTACGCATGCTAAATGCCACGTTTAGCACCCCTAAATGCCGCGTTTAGGTGCCGTAAATGCGGCATTTACCAGAGCTAAAGACGATATATATTAAGAATATGAGTTGTAAGATATTGATTTCCAATGACGATGGCTACCACTCCGTGGGCATCCGCTCTTTGGTGGATATGGTCAAGGATATGGGCGAGGTTATCGTATGCGCCCCCGAGTCGGCCCGTTCGGGTTATTCGTGTGCATTCTCGGCGGTGCCCCCGTTGCGCCTGAAGCGGCGGTACAACATGGGCAGCGACGTGGAAGTGTGGTCGTGCAGCGGCACCCCTGTCGATTGTGTGAAACTGGCGGTCGACCAACTGTACGGCGGGCAGATGCCCGACCTCGTTCTGGGTGGCATCAACCACGGAGACAACTCCACGGTCAATGCCCACTACTCGGGTACGATGGGGGTGGCCATCGAGGGCTGTCTCAAGGGGGTGCCCTCCATCGCCTTCTCTTACTGTGACCATTCCGAGGAGGTGACGCTCGACCATCTAACCGACTACGTGCGCCGAGTCGTGGCCAAGGTGCAGGCCGAGGGGCTGCCCAAGGGCGTGTGCCTGAATGTCAACTTCCCCAAGCGCGATGCGTTTGAGGGGGTGCGCATGTGCAGGATGACGCGCGGACAGTGGATCAATGAGGTGGTGAAAGAGCGCCATCCGCTTGGATACGACTATTACTGGATGGTGGGCGAGTATCGCAACGACGAGCCCGATGCTCCCGATACTGACCAGTGGGCGCTCAACCACGGTTACGTGGCTATCACGCCCACCCGTATCGACCTTACAGCGTACGACATGATGGACTTTGATATTTAATTCACAATTCATAATTCATAATGCACCATTGACTTCAACGAACTTCGTGTCATAATGAAGAATGAAAAATTGTGAATTACGAATTATGTATTGTGAATTCTGCATTGTGAATTATGAATTGTTCATTGTGAATTATGAATTATGAATTGTTATGAAGTATTATCTCATTGTAGGTGAGGCCAGTGGCGACCTCCATGCCAGTCATCTCATGCGTGCCTTGCGCCAACACGACCCGCAGGCAGCGTTCCGGTTTTTCGGAGGCGACCTGATGACGGCCGTCGGAGGCACCCGTGTGCGCCATTATCGTGACTTGGCCTATATGGGTTTTGTGCCCGTGCTGCTCCATCTGCCTACCATTTTCCGCAATATGGCGTTCTGCAAGCGCGATATTGTGGAGTGGCAGCCCGATGTGGTCATCCTTGTCGACTATCCCGGCTTCAATCTCGGTATCGCCAAGTATGTGCGCGCCCATACGCAGATACCTGTTTACTATTATATTTCGCCCAAGATATGGGCTTGGAAAGAGTGGCGTATCCGAAGCATCCGTCGCGATGTGTCGGAGATGTTCTCCATCCTCCCGTTCGAGATACCTTTCTACGAGCAGAAGCACCATTACCCCATCCACTATGTGGGCAATCCCACTGCCGACGAGGTGCGTGCTTTCAGGGCTTCGTACCAAGAACCGCTGTCGGCTTTTGTTGCCCGCCACGGACTTGCCGACAAGCCCGTCATCGCCCTGCTCGCAGGCAGCAGACGACAGGAAATAAAGGACAATCTGCCCGCCATGATCGAGGCGGTGGACCGCTTGCTGGCATGTCCCGAGCACAGGGGGCGATACCAAGTGGTATTGGCCGGTGCCCCCTCCATCGACGATGCCTATTATCAGCAGTTTATAGAGGGCACCTCTGTGCGGTTGGTACACAACGAGACCTATGCGCTGTTGGCGCACGCCACGGCAGCCCTCGTCACCAGTGGCACCGCCACCTTAGAGACGGCCCTGTTTGGTGTGCCTCAGGTGGTTTGTTACGAGACACCGCTGCCCCGGCTCATCCGCTTCGCCTTTAACCATATTATAAAGGTGAAATACATCAGTCTGGTCAATCTCATTGCCGACCGCGAGATAGTCCCCGAACTCTTGGCCGACCGCTTCACGGTGGCCAATATCACCACCCATCTGTCGCGGCTGCTGCCCGGAGGTGAGGGACGCGATGAGATGCTGCGCGATTATGGCGAAGTGGCCCGCCGGTTGGGCGATGACGTGGCTCCCGACAATGCCGCCCGCATCATGGTACGGCTGCTCCAAGAGGGCAAGAAGCCCGAAAAATAAGGGGCGCGATGAAAAAAATCAGCATATAGGCGGTGGTTTCCACAAAAAAATAGTATATTTGCAACCGCTTGCAGGAGGCAAGCCTGGGGTGTCCGAGTGGTTCTCGGGCTGAGATTATACCCATTGAACCTGACGCAGGTCATGCTGCCGTAGGGACGTGTTGTAAATGCTTCTGATAAGTATCGCAAGACTTCGTCGTGAAGTCGGCCATTCTCATTCGAATTTTTACCTTCCCGTCTGTTTGGCAATGCCTGTCAGGGTCTTGCCCCGCTCCTCTTGCATGCCTATATGCATGGGGGATAGGTCTGTCTATCCTCCTGACAGACAGGAATAGAGATGGATAAACAAGTTGACACACAGACGGATAGCCGTTCCAGGCACTACATCGCCGCACTCACCATTGCCGGTTCCGATTGCAGTGGCGGGGCTGGCATTCAGGCAGACATCAAGACCTTCTCGGCCTTGGGCGTGTACGCCGCATCGGCCATCACGGCCATCACCGTACAGAATACGCTTGGAGTGAGTGGTGTGGAGGGTGTGGCGGCCACGGTGGTCGAGGAGCAGATACACGCTGTGATGACCGACATACGTCCTGCGGCCGTCAAGGTGGGCATGGTACACGATGCCGCTACCATCGAGGCTATAGCCCGCGCCCTTGCCTGTTATCCGGTACCCCATATTGTGGTCGATCCCATCATGGTCTCCACCAGCGGATGCCCCCTGTTGGCCGACGATGCCATGCAGGTGTTTCGGCAGCAGCTCCTTCCTCTTGCCACCTTGCTTACGCCTAACATTCCCGAGGCCGAAGTGCTGTCGGACATGACCATCACCGATGCTGCCTCGTGCCATGCTGCCGGCATGCGGATAGCCGCCGAGATAGCCGGATATGTACTCATCAAGGGCGGTCATGCTGTCGGTGGCTCCAAGACCGATCGCTTGTACGGAGCTGATGGCCTAAAGGGGGAGTTCACGGCAGCCACGGTGGCCACCCCCAACACCCACGGCACGGGTTGTACGCTCTCGGCTGCCATCGCCGCCTATCTTGCTCTCGGGCATCCCATCGAGGAGGCTGTGGCACAGGCCAAGACCTATATGACACAGGCGCTTGTCGCCGGCAGCGATGTGGCCATCGGACAGGGTAGGGGACCGGTCAACCATTTCTTCAGTCCGTTGCCGCTTTTTAAGCTGTAATCCTTAATGAGATAAGAAACAATATCAAACCCAGTATGATACCAATCCAGTTTATCACCCATCAGAATGAGCGCTACGGCTATCTTGAAGGTGCGCAGATGGCTCTCGAGGCAGGCTGCAAGTGGGTGCAGTTGCGCATGAAGCAGGCCACTGACGACGAGATACGGCGTGTGGCCGCCCAACTGTTGCCGCTGTGCCGTGTCCATGAGGCCGTATGCATCATCGATGACCATGTACGGCTGGCCAAAGCGTTGGGAGCTGACGGCGTGCATCTCGGCAGGACCGACATGCCCGTGGCCGAGGCTCGGCAAATCCTTGGCCATGAATTCATCATCGGCGGCACCGCCAACACTTTCGACGACATACTTGCCCTCCATCAGGCAGGGGCAGACTATATAGGTTGTGGCCCCTTCCGCTTCACCACCACCAAGGAGCGGCTTGCCCCGACACTCGGGCTCGATGGTTACCGCCGCCTGATGGCGCAGATGCGTCAGGCGGCCATCTCCCTGCCTGTGGTGGCCATCGGCGGCATCACCCGTGCCGACATCCCCGACCTCATGGACACCGGTGTACAAGGCATCGCAGTGAGCGGGGCGGTGCTCCGTGCCGACGACCCTGTCGAGGAGATGCGGCAGATGTTGGCGGTATAGACCCTAAAGATGATTTACCAAACACCTAAATTATATATGGAGAATAATATCAAAATCACTTACCCCGACTCGGAGAAGGTGTATCTGCCCGGCCAGATCTATCCCGAGCTCAGGGTTGCCATGAGGAGAGTGAGGCTCACCCCCACTGTGACTGTGGAAAACGGCGAGCAGGTGGTACAGCCCAATGCCCCCGTCTATCTTTACGACACCAGCGGCCCTTACAGTGACCCAGAGGTGGAGATAGACCTTACCCGGGGACTGCCCAAGTTGCGTGCGCCGTGGATTGCGCAGCGGCAGGGTACCCAGATGTACTGTGCCAAGCACGGTATCATCACGCCCGAGATGGAGTATGTGGCCATTCGTGAGAACATGAACTGCCGTGAGTTGGGCATCGATACCCATATCACCCCCGAGTTTGTGCGGAGCGAGGTGGCGGCAGGGCGTGCCGTGATTCCGTCGAACCGCAACCACCCCGAATCGGAGCCCATGATTATCGGCACCAACTTTCTGGTGAAAATCAATACCAACATCGGCAATTCTCACCAGAACTCCAGCATCGCCGAGGAGGTGGAGAAATGTGTGTGGAGCTGTAAGTGGGGAGGCGATACGCTCATGGATCTCTCTACCGGAGAGCATATCCATGAGACCCGCGAGTGGATACTGCGCAACTGTCCCGTGCCGGTGGGAACCGTACCCATGTATCAGGCCTACGAGAAGGTGAACGGCAAGGCCGAAGATCTGACATGGGAGATATTCCGTGACACCCTCATCGAGCAGTGTGAACAGGGAGTGGACTACTTTACGATACATTGCGGCATACGTTTGCAAAACATCCACCTCGCTGACAATCGTCTCACGGGCATGGTAAGCCGTGGCGGCAGCATCATCTCCAAGTGGTGCAGCGTGCATCAGCAGGAGAGTTTCCTCTACGAGCACTTCGATGATATCTGCGACATCTGTGCCCGCTACGATGTGGCGCTCTCGCTGGGCGACGGACTGCGTCCGGGCTCTACTTACGATGCCAACGATGCGGCTCAGTTTGCTGAACTCGACACGATGGGCGAACTGGTGGAGCGTGCATGGGCCAAAGATGTGCAGGCCTTTATCGAAGGACCGGGTCATGTGCCCATGCACAAGATCAGGGAAAACATGGACAGGCAGATAGAGAAGTGCCACGGTGCGCCATTCTATACCCTCGGTCCCATTGTCACCGACATCGCTCCAGGCTACGATCACATCACCTCGGCCATAGGAGCCGCCATGATAGGGTGGTATGGCACGGCGATGCTCTGCTACGTCACTCCGAAGGAGCATTTGGCTTTGCCCGACAAGGAAGATGTGCGCAACGGTGTCATTGCCTACAAGGCTGCTGCCCATGCCGCTGATATCGCCAAGGGACACCCTGGCGCCACGGTCAGAGACAACGCCATCAGCAAGGCAAGGTACGACTTCAGGTGGAAAGACCAGTTCAATCTGGCCCTCGACCCCGAGCGCGCACTTGAGTACTACAAGACGAGCAATGAGGTGGGCGGCAAATATTGCACCATGTGCGGTCCTCACTTCTGCGCCATGCGCATCAGCCATAGCATCAAGGAAGCGTGTGACTTGGATGTAAAGGTAAAACGGTAAAAAAGTAAAAAGGTAAAGCGGTAAAAGGGTGAAGCGCTAAACGCTTTTCCATGGATTGCGTTTTTACCTTAATCGTATAACATTCTTCAAAATTAATAGACAAATGATAGAGACACAGGTATCTAAAGGTATTATCAGTACCTATTTTGAGAAAATGCAGCGCAATCTTGAACTCGATGTCGCCATCGTAGGCGGAGGGCCATCGGGTATCGTTGCTGCTTATTATCTGGCCAAGGCAGGCCTGCGCGTGGCCCTCTTCGACCGCAAACTGTCGCCCGGTGGCGGTATGTGGGGCGGTGCCATGATGTTTAACCAACTGGTCATTCAGGAAGAGGCTATGCCTATCGTCAAGGACTTTGCCATCCGCTTCGAGCCATGTGGCGACGGTCTCTATACGATGGACTCAGTAGAGAGCACCTCGTCACTGCTGTACCATGCCGTGCATGCCGGTGCCACCATCTTCAACTGCTATTCGGTAGAGGATGTCATCTACAAGAATGATGTGGTGAGCGGTGTGGTAGTAAACTGGACTCCCGTGCTGCGCGAGGGACTGCATGTGGATCCCCTCAATATCTACGCCCGCTGCGTGATCGACGGTACGGGACACGACAGCGAGATGTGCCGCGTGGTGGCACGCAAAAACGGCATCCAACTGGCCACGGCTACGGGTGCGGTGATTGGCGAGCGTTCGCTCGATGTCACCGAGGGGGAGCGCTTGGTGGTGGAAGGCACCAAGGAGATTTACCCCGGACTGTATGTCTGCGGCATGGCCTCGTCTGCCGTGTCGGGTACACCACGCATGGGACCCATCTTCGGTGGCATGTTGATGTCCGGAAAGAAGGTGGCGGATATGATTATTGCCCGGCTCAAGGGCTGATGTGCCATGTTCAGGCTGATTGCTATCACCTCTCCCGACTTCTGGCCGGGAGAGGCGCAGCGCATCGTGCAACTGTTGGCTGGAGATATCCAACTGGTGCACCTGCGCAAGCCCGGTTCTGACCTCGAATCGTGCGCCGGCTTGCTCGCCTCGCTACCCGAATGGTGCCAGCGGCGTATCGTGGTGCATGACCATCTTGAGCTCCGTGACCGCTTTCCCCTGCACGGATTGCACCTCAACGGCCGGCATCCGGAGCCGCCGGTGGGGTACAGTGGGCACTTGTCGTGCTCCTGCCATACCTTGGAAGAGGTGGCAGTGCGCAAAGCATCGATGGACTACGTATTCCTAAGTCCCATCTTCGACAGCATTTCCAAGAAAGGCTACTCCGCAGCCTTCACGGCCGCCCAGTTGGACGATGCTGCCGCCCGCGGCATCATCGACTATAAGGTGGTAGCGCTGGGTGGTGTTACTCTCCAGCGCATTCCCCAACTCCAGAGATGGCACTTTGGTGGTGCCGCCATGCTGGGAAGTGTATGGTAGTTTTTACCTCTAAAATATAGAACAGTAACTTGTCCTCCACGCTTGCCAAAGCCAGCTATGCCATCTGCAAGTCGAGGGCTTGGCAGAGTTTGGAGATGGCTTTGTTCTCCTTGAGCATTTCGGCGAGCACTTCCCGCTTGGTCGGAATCCGTTTTATCTCTTCGGGTGCGGCCACGCGCAGCGTCAGGTGGATGTCTGCATGGTGCAGGGCATTCTGCAGGGTTTTCTCGATCCGGCCCTTGATGGGAAGTATCTGGCCATGCAGGATGTCGTTGTCGATCACTACCTCGATATTGGGATATTCTGTGATTTTAGGCAGTACGTTTTTCATTCTTGTGGCCAACCCCAACATGTTTTGGGGCATGCGGTTGCACATGAGTATCCACTCGTGGGCTACTTCGTCCTCGGTGAATGGCTGGTTGGCAGAAGTGGGTGGAGCGGCAGGCTCGTCGGCGGGCTGCTGTGCCTGCTGTGTCTTCCGTTCTCCGTTGAGCAATACATCAAAGGTGTCGCCGATACTGTTGAGCCTGATGCGGGGCTTGGGCTTCGCAGGCTGTGGTGCCGGTGTGGCGGTTGAAGGCTGGGCTGAAGGCATGGGGGCAGCTGTCGCGCAGGGCGTGGCCTTCGGTTGTTGCGATGCGTGACTCCCGGCAGCGGTCACCTGTCTGGCCGCTTTGAGCTGGGTTGCTGCCATTTTCTGGAACAGGGATTTCAATCTTCTGGGGCTACGCCCCGCGCTGTCTCCTTCCTCGTCTGGTTGTGTGATTTGTGCCACCTGTATCAGGGTGATTTCTGCCAGCAGACGCTTGTTGCTGCTTGTGCGGTAGTTGATGTCACACTGGTTGAGTAGCTTCAGCGCCTTATATAGAAAAGGTGTAGGACATTGGGTTGCCTGCTGTCGGTAGCGCTCCTGTTGCTGCTGGCTTACCTCCAAGAGCGAAGTGGTGGCTGGGTCTTTGGCCATGAGCACGTTGCGAATGTGGCTGGCCAGTCCGTTGATCAGCAACCCACCGTCGAATCCTTTGGACAGTATCGAGTTGAAGAGCATCATGATGTCGGGCACTTTGTTGCCGATGGCCAAATCGACAATTTGGAAATAATACTCGTTGTCGAGGATGTTGAGGTCTTCGAGCACCTTTTGGTAGGTGATGTTGCCTTGGCTGAAGCTGGCAGCCTGGTCGAAGATGGAGAGTGCGTCGCGCATGCCGCCGTCGGCCTTCTCGGCTATCATGTGCAAGGCCTGGTCCTCTACCGTGATGCCTTCTCTTTCGGCCACCGATTTCAGGTGGTTCACGATGGCAGGCACGGTCATACGCTCAAAGTCGTATATTTGGCAACGGCTGATGATGGTGGGCAGTATCTTGTGCTTCTCGGTGGTGGCGAGGATGAAGATGACGTGTGCGGGCGGTTCCTCCAGCGTCTTGAGGAAGGCGTTGAAGGCGGCCGTGGAGAGCATGTGTACCTCGTCGATGATAAACACCTTGTACCTGCCTATCTGTGGGGCGATGCGTGTCTGCTCCATGAGAGCCTTGATGTTTTCCACAGAGTTGTTACTGGCTGCGTCGAGCTCGAAGATATTGTAAGACCGTTGCTCGTTAAACGACTTACAGCTCTCGCACTCGTTGCAGGCTTCCCCCTCACTGGTGGGGTTCATACAGTTGATGGTCTTGGCGAAGATGCGGGCGCAGGTGGTTTTTCCTACGCCTCGCGGCCCGCAGAAGAGGTAGGCATGGGCAAGTTTCCCGCTCTTGACCGCATTCTTCAGTGTGGTGGTGAGTGCGGCTTGTCCTACGACGGTGTCAAAGGTCGTAGGCCGGTACTTTCTTGCCGAAACAATATATTCTTCCATTTGTATGTAATGATGTATGGGTTGCAGTAGTGTCATCCCGGTTGTTCTGACAAACCGCGGATTGTAGACAATTTCATTGCAAAAGTAATTAAAAAAGTCGAGAATGTCAATTTTATTGAGTATTTTTGCATGCCAAAAGATAGGATTATGAGTATTCGCATAGGAGTGTTCTGGGAACTGCTGAACCATTACAAGTATCTCATTGTGGTGGTGTTGGGGGTGTTGGTTGTCGGCGTGATAGACGACAACAGTTTTATGAGACGCATCCAGTATGAGATGCAGATTAGCGAACTGAAAGAGGAAATAGAGCGCTACAATCATCGTAATGATTTGGATTCCAAGCAGTTGAAGGAACTGAAGCACGACCCGAAAGCGATTGAGAAGATAGCCCGTGAGCGCTATTTCATGAAGGCCGACGACGAGGATATCTATGTGTTGAGTGACGATATCAAACCCGATAATAGCAATGAGACAATTGAGTAAGATGCAGAGCGCGCTGTTCCTGTTGGGCGGCCTGCTGATGGTGATAGGTGCCGGTATCAAGCTCATCGGCATCACGGAGTGGTTTCAAGGCACAGGGCTGTGCCACTGGCTCGACAGCTGGTGGGTAGCGCTGCCCGCAAGCGCCAAGATGGCCTCATTGGGCTTTATGATTTTTGGCTGCGGCTGTGAGATGGCCGGCACCACGGTGTCAAAGGCCATAGCAAAATGGTTTGAAGGCAAGGAAATGGCCTTGGCGATGGGTCTGGAGATGGCCATCGCTCGCCTGGGCGTATTTGCCGTGATGTGGATAGCACCGATGATTTCGAAGCAATTCGACACCTCGCTGGTGGCTCCGGTGGCCTTCTGCTCACTGCTCTTGCTCGTAGGACTTATTACCTACACCGTCTTCACCTTTATGGATCGCAAGCTTGATGCGCAGCGCGGCAATGACGGCGCCTCGCAGGCCTCGTCAG
>SFKY01000029.1 GCA_004554665.1 Bacteroidales bacterium | reverse complement strand
CGAGGACTGCGCCGCCGAGGGCTGCGTGGGACAGCGGCTGGCCGCCGCCCTGGAGCAGGCCGGCGTGGCGGGAAAGATCTGTCTGATCAACTGCGGCCAGCGCTTTGTGACCCACGGAGCGCTGAGCTGCCTGAAACGGGAATTGAGTCTGGACGGCGAGGGGATCGCCCGAAAGGCAATGGAGGTGCTGGGCCGTGACCAATAAAAAGCGGCTGGATGTAGCGATGGTAGAACGGGGGCTGGCTGAGAGCCGCCAGAAGGCCCAGGCCATCATTATGGCCGGACAAGTCTATGTGGACGATCAGAAGGTAGATAAGGCCGGAGCTCCTGTGAAAGAAGAGCAGGTGATTCAGGTGCGGGGCAAAACTCTGCGCTATGTCAGCCGGGGCGGACTGAAGCTGGAAAAGGCCATGGCTTGTTGGCCCATCTCGCTGGAGGGCACCATCTGTGCCGACATTGGAGCCTCTACCGGCGGCTTTACCGACTGTATGCTGCAAAATGGAGCCAGCAAAGTATATGCTGTGGATGTTGCCCTCATGAACCAGCGGGCGGATGCCTTTGCCGGTGATAACCTCGGTTGGAGGCTTGAAACCGTGGTCCTGCTGCATCTGATGAAAAGATGCAAACAGAATGGTTGGGACTTGTATTATCTCAAAGAACGTTCGGGAGAGTGCGACTTTATCGTGTGCAGCGGAAAGACAGTAATGCAGGCCATTCAGGTCTCGTACGACACTGCTGCCGAGAAGACACGCAAGCGTGAGATAAATGGCTTGTTGTTGGCCAACAGACAGACCCAGTGTGAGGATCTGCTCCTGCTGACAGACCATGAATATGGCGACATGGTGAAAGACGGTCATCGTATCACCATCAGGCCCGTTTACGATTGGAGCATCTCGTTATAGTGATGATCAATCCCTTTATGCCCTCCCGTGGCGGCTGTTGTGCATTATTTTAGGCTTGCAGCCATATTTTTTCCGGAAATCAGGGGAAAATCAGAAAAATACCTTATCTTTGCAGAAGAGAGGCGGCTTGATGATGCCTGGCTTGTGAAAACATGAAAACCAATAACATGAAAAGACTCTTACTTACGGTAATGATGATGGGGGCTGCATGGGCTGCCAGCTACGCAGACAATGACAAGGTGGCGCGTTTGGCTACGCTCGACCTGGCCAAGGCCCAACAGCCATACGGCATGGTGATTGCCGGAAAAGGGTTTGACGGGCAGGCTCCCACCGTGGCCCAGGCGGCCTGTAAGGATGTGGTGTGTGTACATGCTCCCAGTCGTATCAGGATAGCTCTGGGGCGGGCTGCCAAGACCTTCGTGGGCTACATAGGGGTAGCCGACAATGCCATCGACTATACCCTCGACGCCATTACATCCACGCCTCTGGCCGACGGCAAGCGCCTGTTTTACTGCAAGAAAGGTGAGCATAGGACCTTTGTGGGAATCGAGGGTAAGGACGGGCGTGTGGATCGGGGACAGGTGACATTCTGTATCATCGGCGACGGCAAGACACTCTACAGCCGACGCATGCGTCAGGGCGATGCCCTGCAGCAGGTGCGTGTGGCGCTCGATGGGGTATCGGTGCTCGAACTGGTGGTCGATGAGGGCGGCGATGGTCCCAGCGGCGATTTCGCCTACTGGTCCGAGGCTGCCATCGCCTATGGCGACAAGGCTCCCCGTACGCTGGGCAACGACGAGACTGTAGAGGCTGCCACGATGGCAGTGGCCACCGAGCAGCGTCTGCGGGCGAAGATAGGGCAGATGAAGAAAGCGTCGCTGCCGCTGCCCCAGCCAGGATACGACTGGCTCATACACACCCGCAAGGCCAAGGCCGAGGTGCTGGCAACCCCCGACGGCAAGGGTGTGGTGATGACCAACGGACTGGTGGCGCGCATCTTCAGGGTGGTGCCCAATCTGGCCACTATAGACTTGGTGAACCAGATGACCAACACCAACATGCTGCGCGCTGTGAGCAATGAGGGCACCATCACCATCGACGGCCAGACCTATACGCTGGGCGGACTGGAGGGCCAAGAGGAGAGGGGATATCTGATGTACGACTGGATAGACGGCATGACACCCATCGCCAATGCCTTTATGGTGGAAGACATGACCCTCGATACCGTGGGGGAGACGCTGCCCTGGGCACGCAAGCGGTGGGCGCTGCGCAAGGAGAGTCCTACCGGCCAGTCGGTCGTCTTCACCCTGCGGGGGCGGGGAGCGCTGCGCGATGTGGTGGTAAGGTTGCGCTACGACCTGTACGACGGCATCCCCACCATCCGCAAGGGCATGGAGGTCGTCAATGAGGGCAACCATACCATTAGGCTCAACAGCTTCAAGCTGGAGCAACTCTGTTTTGCCGAGCCCGAGAGTCCCGTAGGCGGAGCCCCCTCGCGCTTCGAGTTGCCCAACATCTGCATCGAGAGCAATTATCAGTTTGGTGCAGGTACCATGTTCCAGAAAGAGTCTAACCAAACTGTCAAGTGGGTGCGCGATGCTGCCTATACCTCGCAGTGCAACTTCATGCTCAAGACTCCCTGCATCATGGAGGTGGCGCTGCCCGTGGGTCCCGACATGCCTATTGCCCCCGGCGACACCTATACTGCAATGGATGTGTACGAGATACCTTACGACAGCTACGACAAGGAGCGCAAGGGACTCTTCAAGCGCCGGTTTTACCGCACCGTGGCACCGTGGCTCACGGAGAATCCCATTTTCCTGCACCTCATCAGCATGGATCCCGAGGTGGTGCGGCGTGCCATAGACCAGTGTGCCGAATGTGGCTACGAGATGGTCATACTCAGTTTCGGCTGTGGACTCGACATGGAGAGCGATGACCCGCAGCAGGTGGCCTTGGCCAAGAGTTTTGCCGACTACGCCCACAGCAAGGGCATAGAGATAGGCGGCTACAGCCTGCTTTCGAGCCGCTGGATCAGCGACGAGGTCGATGTCATCAATCCCAAGACCGGCAAGCGCGGTGGCATGATCTTCGGCTCCTCTCCCTGCCTCTGCAGCGAGTGGGGCTATGACTATTTCGACAAGATACGGCGGTTTTATGAGCAGACAGGCTTCGACGTGTTCGAGCACGACGGTTCTTATGCCGGCAACGTGTGTGCCTCCACCCGGCACAAGTATCATCAGGGACTCAACGACTCGCAGTGGCGGCAGTGGCTCCAGATCACCGATCTCTACAAATGGATGTGC
Source organism: Bacteroidales bacterium (assembly GCA_004554665.1). Taxonomy (GTDB): domain Bacteria; phylum Bacteroidota; class Bacteroidia; order Bacteroidales; family Bacteroidaceae; genus Prevotella. The sequence goes on along the minus strand of SFKY01000029.1, from coordinate 26,690 downwards.
GGCAAGGGTATCTATACCAATGTGCCCGACTACTACTTCCTCAACGGATCGTCCAAGATCAGCATCGGCTACCGCGAGACCAACTGGAGTCTGCCGCGTGACCGGCAGCTCATACTCGGCCGACAGATCAACTATGCCGGCACTTATGACCGTCTGGCCTCGTCGTGCTGGACCTTTGTGCCGCTCACACAGTATCATGGCGGAGGTGCGGCGGCCACTCTCGAACCCCTCTCGGAGCATCTCGCCGAGTACCGGCAACACATGGTGCAAAACTATGGTGCCGGCATACAGGCCTGTTACCGTGGCCCGAGGCTTTACGACACCGAGGAGACCAGGCAGATGGTGAAAGAGGTGATAGACTGGTACAAGCGATACCGTGTCATTCTCAACAGTGACATCATACACCTGCGCAAGGCCGATGGACGCGACTGGGACGGATTCCTCCACGTCAATCCCGATGGCCGGGAGCGCGGCCTCGCCCTCTTCTTCAATCCCACAGACAGGGCTATGACACGCACCGTCAAGCTGCCCCTCTACTATACCGGACTCACAGACCGGGCTACCATCAGCCGTGAGGGCGAAGCGCCCCGCCGCTACAAGCTCGACCGCGACTACTGCGTGTCGCTTCGGGTCGACATCCCTGCCCGCGGCTATGTGTGGTACGTCGTGCAGTGAGCCCCGGACACCTCAATGTAATAATCCAATAACAGATACACAACATCATGAAAAAACTATTCTTATTGCTCTTTGCGCTGTGCACGCTGCCCAGCATGGCCCAGCAGCCCACAGCGTATGATGTGAAGCTGAAAAACAAGCTCCACATGCGTGTCACCGTATGCACCGACGGCATCTTCCGCGTGCAGGTAGCTCCCCGTAGCCAGTTTGCCGAAAACCTGATGCTGCGCTACGGCGTGCAGAAAGCCGACTGGACTCCCGTGAGTTGCCAGACACAAGACAAGGGAGGCATCTATACCATCGCCACCCCGAACCATGTGTTGGCCGTAGACAAGAAAGACGGTACCCTGCGTATCGCCGACAAGCAGGGACGCGCCATCATAGACCGCGTCAGCTTCGTAGACGGCAAGCAGCCGCTCACCACCCAGCTCGGCAAGAGCATCAACGAGAAGTATGCCGACCTCAAGGTGGCCAAGAACGACGGTATCATCGGCGACAACAGCAACCCCAAGACCGCCAAGGACACCGTAGAGACCGGCGACTACCACAAGTGCAGCATCATCAACTTTGCCCTGCGCCCCGGCGAGCGGTTCTACGGCGGTGGCAGCACCAGCCGCGACCACATACAGCACCGCGGCGAGATCCTGCGCATGTGGACCACCTACCAGCACACAGAGATACCTCAGCCCTTTGTGCTCAGCAGTGAGGGATGGGGCGTGTTCAACAACACCACGCTCAAAAACTTCTTCGACATAGGGCGCTTCCAGAAGGATGTCTTCTCTATCTACAACACCTCAGACGAGGCCGACTTCTACCTCATGACTGGCAGCGACATGCCTGCCCTCATCAATGCCTACACCCTCATCACCGGCCGACCCTATCTGCAGCCCAAGTGGGCCTACGGCATGTGCTTCGGCCCCAACATGCTCGAAAACATGTTCGAGATACTCGACGATGCCGTACGCTTCCGCCAGATGGACGTGCCCTGCGACCTCATCTGGCTGGAGCCCCAGTGGATGGAAAAGCGCTACGACTTCTCCACCGAGAAGAAGTGGAACTACAAGCTCTTCACCGTCGAGCCCTACTGGGTGGCCAATGAGAAGCAGAAGCGCGAGCACTTCCAACTCTTCGCCGGACGACTCAAGGCCATGGGCTTCAAGCTCGGCCTCTGGCTCTGCGAGAACTATGACCTCAGTCTGCCCGAAGAAGATCTGCTCGCACGCGCCGCCGGCAAGCCCGAGAGCGGTCAGGAGCACTGGATGGACCACCTCAAGCCCTTCATAGACAATGGTATACGCGGATTCAAGATGGACCCTGCACGCACCATCGATGAGCATCCCGACCGCGACTACTACAACGGTTATACCGACAAGTACATGCACAACCTCAACCAGATACTGCTGCCCAAGCAGATGGAGGTGATGATGCGCCAGCACACGGGCAAGCGCAACTGGCACCACTACACCGCCGGATATGCCGGCACCCAGCATTGGGGCGCATCCACCAGCGGCGACAATGGTGGAGGCCGTACGGCTCTGCTCGACCAGCTCAATCTCGGCATGAGCGGATTCCTCAACACCTCGTGCGATGTCATGTCTGTAGACTCCGTAGAGTTGGAGATGCCCAGCCTGCACTTCGGCCTCTTCCTGCCGTGGGTGCAGATCAACAGCTGGTACTCGCTGCGCCAGCCTTTCTACTTCTCCGCCCGCGACCAGCAGCTCTACAAGTTCTACGTCAAGCTGCGCTACTCGCTCATGCCCTATATCTACACCGCCGCCATCGAGGGTGCACAGACCGGTATGCCAATCGTGCGCGCCATGCCGCTCGTCTTCCCCGACGACAGAAACGTGGACGATGCCTGCTACCAGTATATGTTTGGCCCCAACCTGCTCCTCGGCATCTTCAGCGACCAGATCTATCTGCCCAAGGGAGAGTGGACCGATTTCTGGACCGGCGAGAAACTCACCGGAGGACGCAAGATTAAGCACAAGATTCCTGAAAACCGCGCCGGACTGCTCTTCGCCCGCCAAGGTGCCATCATCCCCATGCAGCGCGACATGAGTTTCATCGGCGAGCATGCTATCGACACCCTCACCGTCAAGGTCTTCCCCAAGGGCAAGTCTACCTACACCATGCTCGAGGACGATGGCGAGTCATACGACTACGAAAAGGGAGCCGTGGCTGCCACCACCTTCACCTGCGACCAGACGGCCAATCGCCTGCAGTTTACCGTGCAGCCCGTCAAGGGGAGCTACAGGGGTATGTACCAGTCGCGTACGTATAACATAGAGTTCTATGCCTCACAGAAGCCTCGCCGTGTAACGGTAAACGGCAAGCCCACCACCGCTTTCGCCTTTGGACAAGACGGCATCCTGCGTGTCACGCTGCCGCAAAAAGATGTACACCAGCGAGCCACCGTCACAGTAGAGTGATTTTTAAAGGTAAAACGGCCGCTTTTAAAGGTAAAAAAGTAAAACAGTAAAACAGTAAAGAAGTAACGTTCAGCCCTACATACAGCTGGTCGTATTACCTCTTTACTGTTTTACCTTTTTACCTTTAAAAAGCCGTTTTACTTTTTTACCGTTTTACCTTTACAATCGGGCCTGCATCACATTGGCTGGAGGCCGGTGGGCATCCAGCTCACGCTTCATGAAGTCCATGTAGGGAGCCACATGCTCGAAGTACTGGTGGTAGCCACGGCAGAGATAGTTCAGTCCTGGATTGCCATACTTGTCATGGGCGAAGCGGTTTTTGGGACATTCGCCGTGGCAGGCAAACTCGTAGCGGCACTCCCGGCACTGCTGGGGGAGCGAGCGGTGCTTGAGGGCGCTGAAGACACGCTGCCGCTCGCCGTAGAGCATCTCGATGAGCGTGTGGTCGTGGATGTTGCCGAGCTTGTATTCGGGAAACACGAAGTGGTCGCAGCTGTACACGTCGCCGTTGAACTCCATCACACCGGCGTGTCCGCACTCTTTGGCAAAGATGCAGATACCCGGCGTCACCCCTGCCCAGTTGGCCAGCGTGCAGTCGAATATCTCCACAAAAATCTTTCCCACATCGCGCTTCACCCACTCGTCGAAAATGGTACACAGGAAGTTGCCCCACTGCTCGGGGGTGACCGAGAAATCGGCCAGCCGGCAGTCGTCCCCATCCTTGAGATGGGCCAGATGCCGCCCGTCGGCACGCCGCACGATACGCTCCACGATGGGCGCAAACTGCAGGTATTGGCACCCGTTGTCGCGGAAAAAGCGGTAAAACTCCAGCGGGTAGTCGGCATTGTAGTCGTTGACCACCGCCATCGCGTTCCATTCCACACCATGCTTCTTCAGCAGTCTGATGCCCTGCATCACCTTCACCCACGACGGCTTGCCCTGCCTGGTGCGGCGGTACTCGTCGTGAAACTCCTGCGGGCCGTCTATCGAGATGCCCACCAGCCAGTGGTTCTCACGCAAAAACTCGCACCACTCATCGGTGAGCAGCGTACCGTTGGTCTGTATGCAGTTGTCTATCCGTCTTCCGTTGGCGTAGCGGCGCTGTAGCTCCATCGCCTTCTTATAGAAAGACAGCGGGCGCATCATCGTCTCTCCGCCGTGCCATGTGAACAGCACCTGGTTCATGGTCTGCGCCTCAATATATGACTTGGTAAACCGCTCCAGCAGCTCCTCGCTCATCACATGTCGTGGGTCATCGGCATAGAGCAGCGATTTTTCCAGATAGTAGCAGTACTCGCAGGCCATGTTGCAGCGTGCCCCCACGGGCTTGAGCATCACGTAGAGCGGTTTGGCAAAGGGTGATACAGTGTTCATTTTTACTCTTTTCGATATGTCAGTTTATCGTACCGTCCCCCTGTTGGCTGTGGGGAACAGTGCAAAAATACAAAAAAACGGCCGTAAAATTTGGCGGTTGGGATAAAAAGTCGTAAATTTGCACGCAGATTGTTCTATGGTGTAATGGTAGCACAACAGGTTTTGGTTCTGTTTGTGGTGGTTCGAATCCGCCTAGAACAACTCTCCATCAAGCCGCGGCAGACGATTCCCCCTCGTCTGCCGCGGTTTTTCTTTTCCTGGCTCCCCATGCCGGTTGCTCTGCCAAAATTTGCCCAAGGGCAAGGCGATTGGGGGCCTATGACGTCACTTCTTCGTGATATAGACAGACTGGAACGGGCACTTGCGCAGACACGGATAGCCCCCGTTTTTCTTGTCATTCTGGTCTATTTCCCATACACTGTTGAAGTCGAAGTTCTTAAACTTGGCACTGTTTTTCTTGTCACTCTCCGAGAAGGCTTTGCTCTTCCATCCCTTGCCCGTACCCTCGAGGTGATACAGATTGTGATGGTAAAATATACGGCTGTCCGGATGAGTGCCCAGCACACCATTGCCATGACTCACCTCTCCGATGTTGATGCAGCGCACTATCTCGCCGTAGTGGTCTATGCATCCCAGCACGCCGCCCGTGTCGGCATTCAGGTCAGAGGGAATGTCGCCCGTGTTGTAGCAGTCGTGCGTCATCCAGTGCGTGTCGTCGCTCTGGTGCCCCTCTTCCTGGTAGCCGGCCACTCCACCCACATGCGACCCCTTGCTGCCAGACGACACCGTGCCGCGGTTGCAGCAGTAAGCCAGCTCCATGTTTTCCGATTCGTAGAATGTGGCAGGGTCGTAGCCTATGCGGCCCACGATACCACCCACCTTAGAGGGACGTGTCCCGCCCTCCACCTTGCCGTGGTTGGCACAGTACATCACGGTCAGGCGGGCACAGTTGCCATGTCCCATGATGCCTCCTATGTTGCCCGCATCGGTATTGGAGATGGTGCCGTAGTTGGCGCAGTCGGTCACCCTTATCTCCGCTCCCCGCTGGCAGTCCTTCATGTGGTCCAGATAGGCTATCACACCTCCCACATTCTTGGTGCCGCTCACGTCGCCCACATTCACCGCATAGTCCATGGTGATGCCGCTTTCTATGCCCATTCGCCTGAGGTGTCCTATCACACCGCCTGTATGGTTGCCTCCCCTCACCTTGGTATAGTTGATGAGATACTGCAACACCGTCGAGCCCGTCTCCGCCTTGCCTACCAGTCCGCCGGTTTCGTCTCCGTAGGGATTCTCCACACACTCCATGCGGCTTACGCAGTGGCTGATGTTGTCTTGCGAGCGGTTGTGCAGATAACCTATCAGACCGCCCACGCAGCTGGATCCCGTTACGCTGCCGCTACAGCATAGGTTGTGGAGCGATGTCTCAGTGGCATAGCCCACGATACCGCCCATGTTTACACCCTTATGGATTTTGCTGTCATACTCCACGATACCGGGAAAACTGCTCTTGAAAGTGTCGGCTTTGGGAATGCCATTCGTGAAACTCACGGATTTCACCTCGCCGGTGAACGTGCAGTTTTCAGCCCTGCCCACCAGTCCACCGATAGCCTCAGACCCTGCCACGTGTACCGAATTGGTCAGCACAAAGTACTTGGTGTTCATGTTGCAGTCTTTCAGATGCCCTATCACGCCGCCCCCGCTGCAACCGTTGGCGGTCACGTTTACAGAGACATGGTGCAGCCCACTGGCCTTGAAGTTGCCCTCAAGATAGCCTATTAGACCACCCACACAGTCGGTGCCCCTCACGGCCACATGACCGTTCGATAGTTGGGCGATGGTGTTAGACGAAGCCGTCTCCGAGTCGGCCGAGAGCGCCAGATGGTTGTTGCCCGTCACGTAGCCGAAGAGGCCACCCACATACTTCTTGCCGATGATGGGAGCATTGACCGAGTTGTTGGTCACCGTGAGGTTGTCCTGTAGCTGGGCCTTGCCTATCAGTCCGCCCGCATAGTCGCTTTCAGAGCGTACGGTGCCTGCCATCGTGCAGTTGGCAATCTGACTCTTCCCCGTGACAAGGGCCTCGCCCACCAGTCCGCCGGCACCCTTTGGGGCATAGATCACCTTGATAGACTCCGCTTCCTTCGACACCCCATACTTCAGGGTGATGTCCTTCAGCGTGAGCGTACATTTCTCCGCCATCGCCACGATACCGCCGGCCCTTCCCTCATGGGCTATCACCTTAAAGGTCTCGGGCTCCGTAGCATTCGGCTTGATATTGCTCACCCCTGAGATGGAGAGCGTCGCATTCTGTGCACGGCCCACGATGCCGCCCACATAATCTGCTCCCTTTATGCTGCAGTACAGTTTGCATCCGTTTACGGTCAGCTTGCCCTTGGCCGAACCTATCAGTCCTCCTATCTCCGAGCCGCCGTTTATGTTTCCCATGACATTGACGTTGGTCACCGTCACCGTGCCGCTGGCATATCCTGCCAGGGCACCTCCCTTGCTACGAATCTCGTCCAAATTGGCATCGAGGGTCAGATTGCTCACACTGGCGCCATTGAGCAGCTGGGTGAAGAGCCCCACATAGTCGTCGAGCTCGCTGCTGCCGTCACCGTTGAATGTCAGTTTGATCTTCTTGCCATTGCCGTCGTAGTGTCCGGCAAACGCTTGTCCTCGGTAGTATCTGTTTTGTACGGCATCGCTTACAGCCGGTGCGTCAAAATCGGCTGTCTGCTTAAAGTAGATTCCCGCTGCATGCGATTTGGAGTCGAGTTTTAGGCTCGCAAGCAAACTCAGGAAGTTGTCGGCCGATGTTATCAGATAGGGGCTGGCACTGGTGCCTTGGCCAGTAAACGGGTAGCTCACGGCAACGCTTACGATGCCATGAAACATCTCGTCGCGGAAGGTGGCAGTGATGCAATGGCCGAGCTGCTGGCCGTTTTTCAGAAAACCGAGTATGTCATAGTCGCTGTCGGGGATGCCGCTGTCTTCTGGTATCTTGATGGTTATTTTATGGCCATCGTCCGTATGCTCGCAGTCGGCTTCAAACTGCAGTTCGCTGTTGTCGCTATGTGAGATCAGCTTGATGTCCAGGTACTTGACATTGTCCGGAATCTCCCATATATCATCGTCGAGCACAAAACTGCTCAAGCGCCAGTCTCCGTTCTCTGCGAGCTCGGAACCGATATGGTTGACCTGATACAAATCGTCGTCGCAGCTGTACAGCATGGTGAGCAGCGCGAGCATCAAGGCTGAAAAATACAATTTATACGTTTTCATCATCTTCTTCTATATCTTCAAATATTTATTGTTTTTGCATTACCGATTGGTTGGGTATGGGAAAATATCCCTCTTTGGAGGTAAAGCTCCAGACAGAGCCACTCTTATCCCAGTTGTTGTATGAATTTGAATCATACAATTGTTTCAGCGACAACCCCGTTATCTGTAGCCTGCCTATCTCGCCGCCCTTGGAGTCTTTGTCGTAGTAAAAGACATCGGAAATATGTCCGCTATGGTTCAGACCCACTGCGTTTTCAGGCCAGTGCATCCCCACATTCAGACAGTCGCTCACCTTGCATGCAGAACTGACGTGTCCAAACAGTCCTCCTCCGTATTGTGGTTTCTGGCTGCCCTTAAACTGACCGGCATTCAGACACTTGCTGATGTAGCAATTCTGATGGGCATTACCAATTACGCCTCCGGCATACTGGGCATTGTTGGCCGTTACCGGTCCGGTGTTGACACACTGCCCTACCACCACCACGTTTTCCGTGTAGTTCAGGCAGCCTTCGGTAACAGCGTTCAATCCTCCTGCAGTGGTACTTACCACACCCGCAAACACTGCTGCAGCTGCAGCAGTAGTGCCGGCTGTGAGCACCGCACTGGCTATGATGGCTGCAATGCTTCCAATCACGCAGACGCCTGCCACCACCTTGTGGGCGATAGCGTTGGCTTTGCGGCCGTGCTCCAGTTTCTCGTATCGCTCCTCGCGGGCATAGTTCATGTTATAGTTTACCGTATTGGCATTCTCTTTTTTCTTCTCGTACGACTCACAGACTGTATTGATATGATTCAGGTAATTGTTGAGTGGCGTCACGTTGAGCTCGGCCGGCAGGACATTCTTAAAGTCCACAGTGCTGAATAGGGTTTTCATCTTGTCCTTCAGCGCCTTGTAGCTGTTGTCAATCTCTTTCTGCAATTCTGCTTCCGACACGCCCAGATCCACTTCGGTAGCCATTTCGACGGAGCCCCATGCCAATCCATAGCCTATGTCATAGGCGAGGGTAATCCCGTCAAGCAGATACTCGAACAGATGTATGTAGTGGACAAACTTTGATGCAAGCGGCCATTCGGCGGCACTCAATGAACTTCCTGCCGCGCTGATGAAGAGCGATGCCGCGCCGAGCGCAATCTCTGCTCCACCAAACACGCAGAGCGCAATGTCGTCGCCAGACCATACTCGTGGGTCGCCGAGTTCTCCGATGACACCACCCGTCGATGAGTCTTTGCCCGTGTTGGATATCTCGCCGAGATTGGTGCAGTAATTCATGACGGTGTAGTTGCCGGCCAGTCCTATGACTCCACCTGTATATTTGGCGTTTGCATTTACTGTGCCCATATTGGTGCAGGCATATAGATTGCCCCAAACAGTCTTGCCCACCAAGCCACCGGCACACTTCACACCGTTGCCCGTCACCTTGCCGTTGTTTACGGCTTTGTAGAGTACGGAAATCGAGGTGCTGCCCGCAATGCCACCTACGTGCGCTTTGCTGTCGGTGGCTTGGATTTCTCCTGAGTTAAAGACGGCAAAGCAGCCGAATTGGGCTTCACCTACGATGCCTCCCACCGAGGTTTTGCCGGTAATGGATCCCTCGTTGTAGCATGATTGGACGGAAAGGTCGTTGAATACAGCGCCTTCTTGCTTGTCAATACAGATACGTGTGCTGCCCACGATGCCACCCACGCCAGTGTGGCCCTCAATGGCAGCCGTGTTATTGCATCCTATGACCACGGCCTTGCCCGAGCCTCCTGCGATGCCGCCGGCACCGAGACCGCCGTTGTTGGCATCACCTGCTGTATATTGGGTAGCGCCGGTCACCTTGCCGGTGTTGGAGCAGCCGACAGCCATCAGCGAGTCTACCGACCCTACTATACCGCCGGCTCCGGTATGGTAGGTCGAGATGGTGCCGCTGTTGTCGCATTTCTTGACGAGGGTTCTGGAAAACATTCCGCCACCACCCATCAGGCCGCCCGTGCAATAATCGCCTGTCACGTTGGTATTGACGTTAGAACTGTTGGTAATTGTCACGTCAGCTCCTTTATCTACATAGCCCACGAGGCCTCCTGCTCCAAAACAGCCCTTGGCCGCGCTGATGGTGCTGTTTTTGACATAGCACTTGGTCAGGGCCACTTTTGCGCGATAGTCGCCTACAGCTACGGCGCAGCCCAGCAGGGAACCCACTCCTATGCAGCCCTTGATATCGGCCTTTTCGATGACCATATTCTCAAACACTGCGCTTTCGGCAAATCCGAAGAGTCCCAAACCAAAGCTCTTGTTCGCAGAGGCTCGGTCTATATATAGATTGGTGATGGAAAGGTTGTTGCCATCAAACACACCGCGGAATGGGCAGTTGGGTGTGTTGCCTATCGGGAGCCATCCCTCATCGCCTCCAGCCCTGAACGACGCCGCATACATGTCGATGGCATTGGTCTGCTTGAAATAGGTGGTACTCTGCAAGAGTTGGTTGGTTTGATAATTGTTGGTGAAGTCGCGTATGCGTTTGAAACTGTCACCGCAGGAGACAAGGTACGGGCTGGATTTGGTTCCACTACCATAGAGGCCTATCTTCTCATCATACTCTTCCATGACAATAGGAGTGTCTGCGTTGGCACCAATCTGTATGCGACAGCCCAATCCGTGTTCCACCCACGTGGTGTCGGTGCTGCCCGCTTTCACCTCAGGGGCGAGCAACCGCACCAATCGGTAAATACCAGGACGCAGACCAACTTTAAAACGCAACTCAGACAGACCGCCTATGCGCACATGGTGACCCTCGCGGCGTATCATTTCTCCGCTTTCCGTAGTCATCTCGCATACAAAGTTGGCATATCTGAAGTCGCTCATCGATTCCTTCAGCGTCACCACGTTATGCTCTCCATGATAATTGTCTGCACCTACAGGTGGGGTAAGGTTTGTGTTGCAATCGTCATCGGAGCAGCTCGCCATCGCCCATATTCCGAGTGCGATGATGATCCGGCCCACCCATTTGTATCTCAACCTCTCAGTCATATTTCAACTCTTACTCAATCCCAAACGTAAAGGTTTTGTTCCATTCTCGGAGTATGTTCATGGTCACGCTTCTCCGGGTGAGGTCAAAGATCTCTGACCACTGCGTGAATCCCGTAGAGCCCTGGTCTCCGTCAGGCCCTTGGGCCACGGTGCGCAAGAGGCTCATGGCCTGTGTGGCATCGACTTGGTAGCCGAGCTGGTGCAGGCCTTGGCGCAGATTGTTGTAGCGCGTTCTGCCATGTAGGGAGCGGCCGCCCTGGTCGGTATGCAGCATGGTGGGCGACACGTAGAAGTTGGTGACGCAGCGCAGCGTGTCGTTTCCGGTAAGTATTTCCATGCGGGTGGGATGTTTCCCTGCACCCGTGGGCGTGTATTCCACGATAGCGTACTGGCCCTGGGCATCGGCCATGAAGAAGTGGTAGCTGGCGGTGTCTTGGTCCATACACATGTTGTAGCCTTCGAGCATGCGGATGGCCTCGTCTACGGTAGAGGCTCTGTCGAGCACCATGCGCATGGCAACGGTGGTGAAGATGTCTTTCTTGCCGGGCTGCTTCTGCCGGGTGGGCAGACTGTCGAGCTTGAGCACGCTGATGGCAAACCCGTCTTCATTGATGCCGTCGAGCAGCATATAGGGCAGTGCCATGAGCATCGAGAGGTCTGAGCGCTTGTTGGTGTAGAAGCCGCTCTCGTATTTCACGAATTGGCCGTCGACAAACGATACCGACCGCTTGCCGCCCTTGGGTGCGGTATGCACGGCGATGACGGGTATCATCTTGCGCTCCTTGGTGTCAGGGTCTATGTGGTTGAAATCAAAGTTTCTTCCCATGATAAAGTGCCCTGTTGTGGCATCTGGGCAAGCGAAAGCGCTGCATCCGGCTCCGTAGGCGAGGCTGAGGCTTTGAGGTCGCGGCACGGAGTCGAAGAGGTGAGTGGCCACGAAGTTCATGAGGCTGGTGGTGCCGGTGATGCCGGCGTTGAGGGCCTCGTCAAGTTTGTAGTCTACATCGTAGGTCATTTCGTAGATGCGTCCGCCGTTGCCCTCGAGATCTACCAACGAGTAAATCATGCGGCGCTTGGCGGGATCTTTGATGAAGACGGCGTCGTTTTCGGTGGGAGTGGGTGTGGTGCCCGAGTCGTCGTCGCTGCAGGCGGAGACGATGAGGGGTGCCAATACGATGCCTGCAAACAGCAAGGCAGACGATAGGAAGGTTCGGATAGTGCTCATATACTTTTGTTTTTGATGGATAATCGGATAGCAGATACGCAAAGATAACCATCAAAGGGTATATGGCGCAAGAGAGACGGAGTCATCCTTGTCATATTTTGTAAGGATGACACGTGCTTTTTGTCGTATGGGCAATTGGGTCAGGTTGCCGATTCGGCAATTTGTAGATAGGACATATGGGTATCAGACAGCTACGCAGTGTGGTTGTCGCGCCACTTGGCGGGCGAGCAGCCCTCTCTGGCGCTGAAAGTGCGGGTGAAGTGGCTAAGTGATAAGAATCCGGCAGCTGTGGCAATCTCCTGTACTTTGAGTTGCGGCTGCTGCAACATCAGGCGCTTGGCGTAGTCGATGCGCAGACCGCCTATCCAGTCGCGGAAACTCATTTGGTACACGCTGTTGACATACTGCGACAGGTAGGTACGGTTAGTGCAGAGTTGCAGAGACAGCTCATGGAGGGTGATGCCTGACTGGAGGTAGCCCTCGCTGTCTATCCATGCGTTGACACGCCGCGCCATGTCGGGGTGATAGTCAGGAGACTCGCCGCTGTCATCGGCGGCGGGGGTAGGCTGGCTGTTGTCGGCTATTGTTGTCAGTTCTTGGTCTTGCTCATAGGCGTGCTCCACTTGTTCGTAAAAGAGCATATAGTTGTGGTAGCTGCAGTAGAGATAGATGTAGAAAGGGATGGACGTGAGAATCCAGACAAACACGTAGCGGTCTGGCAGGAAGGTGAGCAGGCCGCAGCTCACACCATAGGCGAGCGCCCAAAGGGTGAAGATGGAGAGCCAGCGGATGTAGGCGCCGATATCATCGGAGTGGGTGTCGGCAAACAGCCTGATGGCCCGGGTATAGGTGCGCAGCACCCTGGCGGAGAGAAACAGTCCGTAGCCCACCAGCCATGCCGCCAACGTGAGCGTGCCCCAGGAGAGCACGTGGGTATGGGAGAAGCATAGCGCCACCATACAGGCCAGTGCAGTGAAGGCGAGCCACATGCCCATGTGGACGAGGGTACGCCGTCGGGTGAGGTAGCGGTGGTCGAGCAGCGTCATCATGGCGGCGCTGAAGAGCCAGTAGCAGAGGAAGTAGGTGGACAGATTGAGGAGGATGGTGGCATGGGGGTCGCTCAGTCTGATGGCACAGAAGAGATGCACCGCATAGTTGGCCGCCAGGATGAGCAGGGCGGTGCCCATGAGCCGTCGCGAACGGAGATAGTGTACATATACCTGCTTCTCTGGCGTACGGGCAAAGAGCATGTGAAAACCGAAAAACAGCATCAGGGGCAGGGAAATGCAGAGCGAATAGTTGTACAATGATGTGTCCATAATGACCATGAGGTTCGTTCTTAAGTGCTGGGTGTGGTGCAAATGTACGAAATTCTGGGCTTCAATGCTACGGTTTGGTCGTATTTTTCTCTGTTTTTCGCATTATTTTCTGAAAAAACAGCCCTTTGGGTGTAACGCTGCTTGCGTTTTTTACGTCTGAATGATTGAAAGCGCCTATGATGGCGTATGATTCTATAAAAATAATCACGACAATGAAAAAGATGATGCTCACTGCCCTTGTGGCAATGTTTTCGCTGGCCGCCGTCTGCGGCACGCCCGATGAGATTTTCGACAAGTTCAGAAGCCTCCCCAAGGCCGAGTATGTGCATGTACCCAAACTGCTGCTCAAGATGGGTACCAGCTATGTGAAGAGCGAGGGCAATGATGCGGCTGCCCGCATCGCCTCGAAGCTCACCAGCGTGCGTGTGCTCGACCTGGAAGACTGCAGCAGGCAGGTGAAAGCCGATTTTGCCAAGAACATCAGTGGCCTGAAGCGCACGGGATATGAATCGATGGTCAGGGCTAATGGCGATGGCGAGCGCGTGGAGGTGCTCATCAGACAGCAGGGCAGCGTGATCCGCGAGATGCTCATCGTAAACAGCGGCGATGACGATTGCCAGCTGGTACAGCTCAAGGGCAAGATCAGCCAGAAGGATATCGACCAGTTGGTGATGAGTGAATGGGCCGACTGACCATCGTGCCGTAACAGGATAGCTATGGATGCCTCTGTGTTCAAACAACGGTTTGTCCCCTGTAGCCGGGCCATGTACTGGACGGCTTTCAGGCTCACCGGCCATGCCGCCGAGGCTGAGGACTTGGTGCAGGAGGTGTTTCTGAAACTCTGGACGCAGCGAGACCGGCTGCCGCAGATGGACAGTGAGGAGGCCTACTGTGTGCGGATGGTGCGCAATGTGTTTCTCGACCGCCGTCGCAGCGCGCGTCTTCAGCTCTCGGGAGAGCCCATCACCGACCGCTCGGCTGTAGCCGATGATGATGTGGTGGCACATGCCGAGCTGTGCGACCTTGCAGCCCATGCCAAGGCGCTCATGGAACGCCTGCCGGAGCAGCAGCGCACGGTGATGATGCTCAAGGATGTGGAGGACCGCACGTATGAGGAGGTGGCCGAGCGCACGGGGCTCACGCAGGGCAACCTGAGGGTGGTGCTGAGTCGCGCCCGGAAGACCATCAGGAGGCTATTGGGCGAGTGAATGGGCTTCGTGCCAGTCATGTAAAGGAATAATGTATCATTCGGATAGGGTAATGGAAAGAGAAGTGATCCATCAATTGTTGGAGAAGTACTATGCCGGCGAGACCACCGAGCATGAGGAGGCGGTGCTGATAGACTGGTTTGCCTCGGAGCGGGTGCCCGATGGGCTCCGTGCCGACCGCTTGCTGTTTGAACAGGTATATGGGCTGTCGCCCCTTGTGGCTCCCGGACGGATAGAGGAGCGGATGGCAAGGCGGATAGACGGCTGGAACGGTGTGGAGCGCTCTGTGCTGCGCCGTACGCGGGGCGCGACCCTGCGTTGGACAGCGGGCATCGCTGCCTCTGTGCTGTTGCTCTGCACGGTGGGCTTGGCACTCCACCATCGCGGAGAGAGTGTCGGTGATGCACAGACGGCAACGTCGGGCGTGCTTAAGGACACGTACGACAATCCCGAACAGGCATACGCCATGACCGAGGCGGCGCTGATGGAGTTTTCGCGTCATCTCAACAAGGGACTGAAGACAATGAGTAATGACAAACCATAAACGATAAGAGTGAGATATGAAGAAGCTATTGGCAACCGCAGTGTTGGTCTTGGCAGCGCACATGAGTTATGCGCAAGACCAGTTGTTTACCAAATACGAGGAGGTAAAGGGTGTGGAGACCGTATTCATCTCCAAGGCGCTGCTCTCGGTGGCGGCAGGCAGCAAGATAGGCGACCTCGACATCCGCAAGGTGGCTAAAAAACTGGAGCAGGTGCGCATACTCAGTGTGGAGAAGGCCTCGCTGGTCAAGACCATCCAGGCCGAGGCACTGGCCATCTATAAGCGCGACAAGTACGAGGAGCTGATGCGTATGAGCGAGGGCGACGAGAAGACTGTCATCTATGTCAGGCCGCGCGGCAAAAACAAGGAGTTCGTCCTCTTACATACCGAAAAAGACGAACTCGATATCATCAGCCTCATCGGCAATCTCACGATGGAGGAGCTCAAGGCCATTGCCGATTAGCGATACTACTTGCTCACTGCCGATGTGACGGGGTGGCGCAATCCCTTCATGCTCACCAAGAAAGCCTTGGCCGAGCCGAAGCGCAAGAACATATCCAAGCGGACGGGGACATGATTCTGGTCATCAGAGACATAGAAGTCTACGATCCGCTTGTATTTGCCATCCTCATTCTCCATATAGGCCAGCCGCAGGCAGCGGTACTTGATGCCGTTGTCGGCCTTGATGGTCACACGGCCCTCAAAGCGCAGCTTGGCGGGGTTGATGCTGTTGCCGTCGGCAATGGGGAAGTCTATGTCGTGCCCCTTTTTCCATCCCGTGGGATTGAAGGAGCGTGCCCTGAGGAAGATGTTGAGCATGTCGTACACACAGTGGTCCAGCTCCTTGGTGGCCCACAGGTGGTCGCCGTTGTTTTGCAGGCGGTGCTGGCGCAGCCGCACCTTGCCCCCGTTGTAGCTGTAAAACACCTCGTCCACGGTGTAGCGGTTTCCCTCTCGTGCCCCCTTGCGGAAATAGAGTGGCTCCATGTTGAGCGACGAGTAGCAGAGCAGCGTGTCGCGGAGCACAAACATCTTGTCCACCTTGTCGTTGCCCCGAGTGGTGAGGCTGGCGCGGTATGCCTGTCGGCCCTTGTAGGGGCTCTGTACGGTGTACATGGAGGCGGTGCCTGCCTTGACCCACACAAACTGCCAGTTATAGTACAGGTTGTAGGTGAGAAACTCGCCTGCCTTGAAGGCGTCGTTGCGGAATGCGCACTGCGCATGGCCCTGCAGGGCGGTGCATGCCAGCATGGCCGAGAAAACAATACTCTTGATATGATTCATAATTCATAATTGGCTTTCGCCAAACTTCGTTTCATAATTTATAATTGGCTTTCGCCGCTGTAGTTTGTAGGTCACCGTTCTGTTTGGTTTTGCCAAACAGCGTTCGGCAATCACAGTCCAGCTTTATGATCCTTGCATTGGGGGGGCATCCGTGCAGGGGGCGGACGCACGAACGTGCGTCCCTACACATCATCGCACCCCCACATCGTTTTACTGTTTTACCTTTTTACCTTTTTACCTTTACAAGAAGCCTTTAAAGGCTTCCGTTTGGCGGAAGGATTCCCATATCCTTGGCCCTTTGGGCATTGCGGCTCTTGATGGTGCGCTTGGTGTCGCCACGCTGTTTCACCAGTTTAGGCGGTTTCTGCTCGTTGAGCTTGCGCTGAGTGGGGTCCCATGCCTGAGTGACGTCCCATTTGGCCTTGCACTCTATCTCCTTGGGGTAGTAGTACACCCACTCCGGCTGCCGGTCTTGGGCAAAGTCGCCCGTGTCCCAACGGCCGTTGCCATTGTCGTCTACGATCATGCGCAGGTAGTAGGTGCCGGGCTTGATGTAGTAGAATTCGGCAGCGCCGTTAGCGGTTACCACCTGCTTGACGACGCGGTCCTGCCCGTCGATGAGATGGCAGATCGCCTGCTTGCCCTCCATGCCCTTGATGTTGACAAACAGCGAACTGTAATCGTCCAGTGAGTGCACCTTAAACCCTTTCTTCTCCTTGCCCGCCACGTGGCCATAGATGTCGCAGAAGGCGGCGCTGTCTATCTCCAGACTGTATTCCACCTCGGGGCGCCACTCGCCCATAATCTCGTAGGTGCGTGCCCTGCCCGGTGCCTCCCGCAGCTGGAACCGCGCCTCGTACCACAGCGTGTCGATCTTGGAGTAGAGGTGTATTTTGGAGGTGTCGGCCGTGAGGAGCGGCGTATCAAACTTGACGTACAGATTCTGGTCGGGATCCAGTTGTGAGGGCACCTCGTACTTGGGTATCAGAGGCTCCGCGGGCATCACCTCCTCGTAGGCTTCGCCCCGCTTCTTGGCCTTCTCCTGCGCTTTCTGCCACTTCTCTATCTTCTTCTGCAGGTCCTTCTGCCGCTTCTCATACGGTTCCTTGGCCAGCAGTTCCAGCGTGTCGGTCTGTAGCTGCAGCGTGCCGGTAGAATCAGTCATGTGGTACTGCAGTCGCAGCTGGAGCGTGTCCTGATTCACCAGCATGGTGTCGCGGAGCCAGTAGCTGATGGTGTCGCGGCGCTCGTTGGCCTCGACCAGGAAAGCGTCACGGCTGTCGAAGTTGAGCCCCTCGATGACAGGCAGTTCTTCGTGCCCATAACTGAAAAACAGGGTGAAGGCATTGGCCTGCTTGCGCTCGCTCTTCACGAGGTAGCGGTCGGTGAGGGTAGTGGTGAAGGCGCGGAGCACGATGTCGTCGGGCAGGAAATGGGTGTACGGCACGCGGGCGATGGAGTCGATGCGCAGCGAGTCGCGCCAGATGGTGTCTTGCCGGATGTCGGGCTTCGACGAGGGCACGATGATATTGTGGTCGAAGGCCATCATCTCGCTCTTCTGCGAGTACATGAAGTTGCCGTCGGCATCCATCAGTGCGTAGGCCCTGTACTCGCCGGGTGCCACGCCCTTGATGACAAACCGTCCGCTGCCATCGGTCTTCGACACGCGCAGCATGGGCTCGTGGCTGAATATCGTGTCAGAGAGATTGCTGTACAGTCCCACCAAGATACCCTTGACAGGCTCCAGTGTCTCGGCATCCACCACGTGGCCAGATACCTCCATCGTGTCGATTACCTCGCCGGTGGAGAAACTGTAGGTATAGTTGCCGAGCGGATTGCCCTCGTTGTTGTCGGTGATGGCATCAGAGAAGTCGATGGTGTATGTGATGTTGGGCTTCAACGTGTCTTTCAGCTCCACCATGATGCGTTTGCCCTGCCCCTTGATCTCGGGCGGCTCCATCTGTGGCGGCGACACCACCACGTTCTCGGTGGCATTCTCTATCTTGATAAACTCGTCGAAGTTGATATACACCTTCTTCCCCTTCACCCCCGTAGACTTGTCGGCGGGCGAGGTGCTCACGATGTGGGGCGGTGTCTCGTCGTACCATCCGCCGTCGGGCTGCCCCATCCTTGCGCATGCGGCCAGCACCGTCAGCGCCATCGCCATCCACAGCAGCATGCGGGCTGTAGGTTTGTCGTGTGGTCCGTATTGCATGGTCTTGTCTGTTTATGATATAGGTGTACGGATAGTTACACATTCAGGGCGAGCAGCTCGTCCATGTGCTTGCGGCTGTTGCTCAGGCGGGGCACCTTGTGCTGTCCACCCAGTTTGCCTTTGGCCTTGAGCCAGCGGTTAAACAGTTCGGGCTTGGCCTCGATGACCTCCAGATGCTGGAGGGTGATGTCGTGGTAGCGCTTGGCCTCGTAGTCGCTGTTGAGCTCCTGCAGCTTGCGGTCCAGCAGGCCGGCAAACTCGTCGACAGACCGCGGCGGCACGCTGAACTCTATCAGCCACTGGTGGCGGCACCGTGCCTGCTCGTCCATAAACACCGGCGCCGCCGTGTACTCGCGCACCTGCGCCCCTGTCTGCTCACAGGCGTAGGCCAGTCCGCGCTCCGCATTGTCCATGATGAGCTCTTCGCCGAAGGCATTGATGAAGTACTTGGTGCGCCCCGTGATGATAAACTTGTAGGGATGGGTGGAGGTAAACTGCACCGTGTCGCCGATCACGTAGCGCCACAGTCCGCACGAGGTGGAGATGACCATCGCATAGTTGCGCCCTGTCTCTACACCGCTCAGGGGAACGATGGTGGGATGGTCGGTACCAAACTCGTCCATCGGGATAAACTCGTAGAACACGCCGTAGTCGAGCATCAGCAGCATCGACGCATCGGTGGGGTCGTCCTGTATGCCGAAGAATCCCTCGCTGGCATTGTAGGTCTCCATATAGTGCATGCCGGGCGAGGTGATGAGCTGCTCGTACTGCTTGCGGTAGGGGGTAAAGGCGATGCCGCCGTGGAAGAACACCTCCAGGTTGGGCCACACCTCGTTGATGTGCTGCTTGCCTGTAAGCTCCAGCACACGCACCAATACCGACATCATCCAGCTCGGCACGCCCGAGAGGTTGGTCACATTCTTCGTCATCGTCTCTCTTGCTATCCGGTCGCGCTTCACCTCAAAGTCGGACAGCAGCGCCGTGGTCTTGCCCGGCACACGCACCAGATTGGCCAGCGGATTGATGTTCTCGATGAGGATGGCCGAGAGGTCACCCACGATAGAGCCCGACACGTTGTAGTTGGGCGAATGGCTGCCGCCGAGGATGAGGCTGCGGCCATCGAAGAGGCGGCTCTTGGGATTGTTTCGCAGATAGAGGGCCACCACATCCTTGCCGCCTTGGTAGTGGATATTGTGCAGGCCGTCGTGCGAGACGGGGATAAACTTGCTCTTGTCGTTGGTGGTGCCCGAAGACTTGGCGTACCATCTTACCATGCCCGGCCAGAGCACATTGGTCTCGCCGTGGCGCATGCGGTCTATGTCGTCTTTCAGTTCCTCGTAGGTATTGACGGGCACGTTGTCGGCAAAATCCTCGTAGCTCTTGATGGTGCTGAACAGGTGCTTGCGCCCGTATTCGGTTCCTTTTCCTTTGGCGATGAGATAGTCGAAAACCTCACGCTGCAATGCTTCCGCATCATGGGTATGGTGCTCTAAGCTCTTCTGTCTGGACAGGAAAGCCTTGCCCACAATACTTGTCAAACTCATATGCGTATGATTTACCAATTTAGCTTACAAAGGTAGTCCATTCATTCGGAAAAAGCGCACAATTCACTAATTTTAATACAACCCCCGCAGACCGCGTCTGTTCCTGTACGATGTGGCGCTTCTTTGCCGTATTCCAATTGCGATACGCCCGTACTCCAGTTGCGATACGGTCGTATTCCAATTGCTGTACGCCCGTACTCCAATTGCTGTACGCCCTCTGTCTGCCATATCGGAGACTGACAAATGGCATGCCGGGGAGGGGAATACTAAGAAACCGCGCCATGCTCCTACAAGGGTAGGCTGGCGCGGTGATGAAGAGGGTGTAAGCCTAATGGGGTGTATGGGGGTCGTCAGAGTCGGCTCTTGATACGGTAGGTGCCCGATTGGTATCGGCGGAGGGTATAGCTTCCGTCGCGTCGGGGGATATAGACATTGGCCTCGGTGTTGGCCGGGATGGTGAAGCGCCACACTATCCGGTCGCCCTCTACCTGCCAAGCGCTCTCGATGAGGCCGTAGAGCGAGTGGTACGAGGCCGACACGCTGTCGAGTCCCTCGTACAGGTGGGGGCGGAGCACGATATGACTGAAGCCTTGGCTGTCGGCGGTCTGCCCGATGCCGGCCAGATACTGGTAGAACCAGATGACGAGGTCGCCGAGCAGCATGACGTGGTTGCCCGAGTTCATCTTGGGTTCGGCGGTGTCGCCGTTCCACAGTTCCCAGATGGTCGTGGCCCCGTGCTCCACCATGAATCCCCAGCTGGGGAAGGTGGTATTGGTGGCCAGCCGATAAGCCAAGTCGCCCCGTCCGCCCTCGGTCAGTCCGCGCATCACCTCTTGGGTGCCCAATACGCCCGTGCCGATGTGGCCGTGGAACTTGTCGCTGAGCTGTTGCACCATGTTGGCAAACACGCGGTCGCGATGGGCTGGCTCCACCAGTCCCCAGCGTAGGGCGAGGAGGTTGGCCGTGACGGTGTTGTTGCTGTAATAGCCCTTGTCGGGTCGGTAAAACTCGCGGTTGAAGGCCTGGCGCACCTCGTGGCCGAGCTGCTGCCACAGCAGGGTGTCGGCCGTGGCGCCACTGATGCGGGCAAAGCGCTCCATGAGTCCACACAGGCGGTAATAGGCGGCTGTGCCGAGCAGGCGGCCATCGGTGATGCGTGTGGAGTCTTTGGAATGGATGAGCTGGGGCGATTCGGGCGGCATGCACCAGTCTCCATACACGTCGCGGGTGATGATGCCGTGTCGCAGGTTGCAGTTGCGGGTGTGGAGCATGAAGGCACGCATGGGCTGGTAGTTGTGTTGGATGGGGCGCGGGTCGCCATAGTGGTCGTAGAGCATGCCGGCCACGGTGTACCAGGCCATGGGCCACGTCACATTGTCATTGTACAGGCTCCAGTAGCGTGGTGCCACATCGCTGATCACGCTGTCTGCCCGCTGTGTCTCGGTGATATCGCGTATCCACTTGGCATAGAGCAGGTGGTTGTCGAAGAGGTAGCACTCGCCCAGGGCACCCGTGGCGCGGTCGCCGAGCCATCCCAGCCGCTCGTCGCGCTGCGGGCAGTCGGTGGGCATGCCCCGATAGTTGCCCCTGATGCCCCAATAGGCACAGTGGTAGATGCGGTTGAGCAGGGAGTTGGAGGTGTGGAAGGTGCCCGTGGTCGCCATCTCGTCGTAGACTACCTGCCCTTGGAAGTCTGACAGCCGGGGTGCCCGCCGGAACCCCGACACCTCTACATACCGGAACCCGTGGTAGGTGAAGGCGGGCTGCCATGTGCCGGGCCTGTGGTCGGAGATATAGGTGTCGGTCACCTCGGCGGTGCGCAGGTTGGCCAAGAATAGCTTGTCAGGATGGCCAGGTGCGAGCCGCTCGGCAAAGCGCAGGCGCAGCGTGTCGCCCTCGTCGCCGTGTATCCGTACCCTCAGCCATCCCACCATGTTCTGTCCCATGTCTATGAGATAGCGTCCGTGTCCGATGGGCCGTATAGACTGTGGCTGCACGCTGTCCATCACCTGTATGTTGGGGTTGGTCTGTGCCTCGATGAGCGGTGCCGGTGCAGCCATCAGTTCTGCCGGCCGCCATCCTGCCTGCCGATAGCCCGGCTCGTTCCATCCGGGCATGGCCTTGCGGGCATCGTACATCTCGCCGTCAAACTCGTTGTTGGTCTGGATGGGGCCGTCGGCCATCATCTGCCATGTCTTGTCAGAGGCTATCACGGTCTGCCGTCCGTCGGTAGTGGTGATGACGAGCTGTGCCAGCAGCCGGGGCAGGCCGAAACCGCGCATGCCGGGATTGCGCATGGCCATGAAGCGCCCGTTGCCGAGCACCACGCCGATGGCGTTGGCACCCTGCCGCACCTCACGGGTCACGTCAAAGGTGTTGTATCGCACCGACCGGTCATAGTTGGTGGGCGTGGGCGACAGTACCTGGGTGCCTATGCGCTGGCCGTTGATGTAAGCCTCGTACAGGCCGAGGCCGCAGATGTAGAGCATGGCGCGCTGGATGGGTGCCTGTACGGCGAAGTCGCGGCGCAGGTAGCGTGCACGGATGCGGGTGCGGCCCTTCTCCACGTCGGAGCCGAAGCGTCCGCCGATCCACTGGGCACGCCATTCAGAGGCATCCATCAGGGCGGTGGTCCAGTGGGCTGTCTCGCTCACGGCGCGGCCGGTATTGGTCTGCACTTCCACTTGCCAATAGTAGCGTGTACCGCTGCGGAGCGTCTTGCCCCGATAAGGGATGTAGGCACTTCGGCGGCTGCGCACCCACTGCGAGTCCCATGCGTCGGCATGTCCGGCAGCCAAAGCCTCGGCCGAAGTGGCCACCCTGATGCGATAGGCTTGTTGCATCACGCCCCGGGCGGTGGAGGAGAGTTGCCAACTGAACAGTGGCGCCTTGGCATCGATGCCTACAGGACACGTCTGCATCTCCACGCGCGGTGCGGCGATAGAAACAGTTTTGGCGCTTGCCGCTCCCACCCAAGCGGAAGCGGCCAGCGCCAATAATGAAAATATCCAATGTCTCACTTTCTATTGCTTTTTAGAGTTCAGTTTGTCCACCAGCACGCGCATCCAGTAGCCTCCGATGACGGAGCGTGCCTTGAATCCCTGCATCTTGGCGGTCTTGGTGTTGCTCCAGTCGCTGATGGGCACCCGCGACGGTGTCTCATGGATGTAGTCGTAGACAGGATCGACAAACTGCAGGAAGGTCTTGGTGTCCTTGGCCATCGCCGCTGTCCACATGATCCAGTCGGTCTTGGTGTAGTCCTTGCGGCTGTCGAGCGGCAGGCCGTACTTGTTTTGCTTGGTGAGGTAATACTTGAGCTCACGGTCAATCACCTTGGGTGAGAAGACGTTGGTCCCCCAAATCTTGTCCCAGATGATATTGTACTTCTGGCTCCATGTATCGGGACGGTCGAAGGCCAGTTTGTAGTGGTCGCCCTCGCGTGCATCCTTCTCCCACTGTGCGCCCATCTCGCGGGCCTTGGCCAGATAGCGGTCGGCTGTGGCCTTGTCGCCACGCATCTGTGCCAGCAGGCCAAATCCGGCGACACCCATGATGGCCTTGACGGCCAAGTTGCTGTTGTGTGCCCAGTGACCGGCGAAGTCGTCGGTGCAGAGCTGGTTCACAGGATCCTGTCCGTTGTCCACCAGATAGTCAGCCCAGAGCTGGAGCAGGTCCCAGTAGCGTTCGGCATAGCGGGTATTGCCCTCGATCATGGCGATTTGAGCCATCAGGGTAATCATGTTGCCGGCCTCTTCCAGTGGCATGTCGGCTGCGTACACCTGTCCGTTGGCTATCGGGTAGGTTCCCAGATCATGGGCGGCAAAGGGCTTGGTCCATCTTCCGCTTCGGCTGTAGTCGAAGATGGAGGTCATCATGGCTTTCTCCAACTCTACATTATATATAAGGTATATGGGTGCCGACGGATAGGTCAGGTCCACGGTGTTTACACAACCGTTGGAGGCATTTTCCTTAGAGAAGTAGAGCAGGTTGCCGTCCTTGTCCTCGAAGAGTTTGTGGGCAGCCATCACCTGACGGTAGGAGGCCGAGAGTATCTCGGCATAGCGCTCGTTGCCGGAGGCCAGTGCGTCGTCGTAAATCATCTTGTCGAGTGCGCGGCACCGCTCCATGATACTGCTGTAGCCGCGATGTAATTTGTCGAAGGCATCGAAGATGGTGGTCTTGCCGTCACGCGCCCAGTAACCCTTGTAACGGTGGTACATATACTCGATGTCGTACACCTCGTCGTAACCCACGGTCATGTAGCTACGTCCTTCGGTCACCTTGCCGAAGTCTTTGGTGTAGGCTAGGGCCGGTGCATCGTAGGTCTTGCGGCTCACCATGTCGGTCTGGGTGGCTGGCAGTTTGCCCGTGGTGATAAATGAGTTGAGCACCTCATTCTCCTTGCCCAGACATACCTTGCCATTGATGGCAGGGATGTAGAGATAACCCCAGTCTATGCAGCGGCTGTCGCCCTTGGTGGCAAGAATAGGCTGGTCGATGGTGCCCGTCTTGAGGTAGGAAAGGCCTCCGTGCTGCTCCACGTTGGAGCGTGTGGGCTGATCAGCCTTCATCTTGGCTACCAATGGGTTTGCCGAGAGATAGAACTGTACGTCATGTGCCTGGCCGTCGGTACTGCGTACCTGATAGGAGATGTAGTTGATGGGCGTGGAAATAAGGTCGAGATCATCGATGAGCATCGGAGCCGTGAAGACAACATCGAGTTGCACGGGGCCGCATTCGAATGTATAGTAGCTGCTGGTGGCCAGCACGTCCACCGACAGTTGCTTGGCTTTCTTGACACGTGTCAGATTGCCCGATATGTTGCGGTAGATGCCGAAATCAGCGTAGGTGCCTTTGATACCATTGTGCAGCTTCATGGCGATGACGTTGTCGCCTGCGTGCAGTGCCTGCTTCAGTTTGCCTCGCAGAGGAATGCGCGAACTGCTGCGGTAGCCCTGCTCGCTCTTGGCCAGCACACCGTTTACATAGATATCGCCATCATCGTCGTGCGCATAGATCAGATACAGGTCGGCATCCAGTTGCTCTTGGGTGAGCGTCACGGTGCGGCGGATGTATAGGTCGGCGTTCTCGGCTGCCCATTTGGTGCGCACGCCTGGATTGTCGGTAGTGCCAAAGGCGCCAGTGCCCTCTTTCCATCCCTTTGTGTCGAAGTCGGGATGTTGCCAGCCCTCTGCAGGCTGCTCTTCGGTATAAAGTGCTGTCCACTCGTCGTCTGCGCCGAGGGGAGCCACCACGTCGAGCAACATCTTGGAGCCGGCTCCCAAGAACCGGTACACCTCTCCGTCCACGCGGAGCAGTCCCTCAAAGGGTTTCTGCCGTGGTGACCAGTGGGTGGGGTTACCTGCGTTGAGCTCGTTGTAGGGAGACCAGATGGAGAAATAAGGGTCATTGACCAATAAAGGTACAGATGGCAAACGGAGCGCTGTTTGCCGATAAGGTTTGAAAACCTCTGCAGTTTGGGCAGTTGCCATGACAGCCATCAGGAAGGCTGCTGCAAGAATAATCAGTTTTTTCATGTTTATACCCACCCGTTGGCGGAATTAATTTAAGTTGATAAATATGAGTAAAAAGTTGTACATATCGCTGATTTTTAGTAACTTAGTGGTGATCAAAACATTAAGTTCAAACCATCGTATGTACAACCTTTATACAAAATTCGTCAAAATACTTGAGATATGCAAGCAATTCTCTGAAAATCTCATCAACGAATCTGGTAATGTTCCACGTCGTGGTCCTGTTCCCAAGTTTTCGGATTTGGAAGTGGTGGCGCTATCCCTGACGGCAGAGACCGAGAGCATTGATAGTGAGAAGTGGTTGTTCGACTATAAATTGCAAGAATACAAGGACAGCATTCCCAATCTCATATCAAGGAGACAGTTCAATGACCGCAGGAAGAAAACGGCAGGCCTGTGTGAGGAACTGCGCAAGAGGATTGCCATGGAAATGGATGGCGGAGAGGAACAATTCTTTGTTGACTCCAAGCCGATAGAGGTTTGTAGGGTTGCAAGAGGAAAACGTTGCAAGATGGGGCGTACCGGAAATTTCTCTCAAGCTCCCGACTTCGGATTCTGTGCTTCGCAGAACACGTATTATTTTGGTTACAAGTTACACGCTCTCTGTGGGTTAAGTGGAGTTATCCATTCCTATGATCTGTCAAAGGCAAGTGTAGCTGACCTCCATTATATGAAGGATGTAAAACATACTTATCACGACTGTAGCATCTATGGTGACAAAGGGTATATTGGAGCTGACGTACAGCTTGACTTGTTCGAAACCGCACACATAAGACTGGAGTGTCCGTATCGGCTCAACCAAAAGGATTGGAAACCAACATTCATTCCGTTTGCAAAGGCAAGAAAGAGGATTGAGACAATATTCTCTCAACTTACAGACCAGTTCCTGGTCATCAGGAACTACGCGAAAATAACGAATGGTTTGTTTGCCAGAATCATTGGCAAAATTAGTGCACTTACCATTCTGCAATACGTAAACTTCATTAACGACAAGCCCATTGGCAGAATTAAGTATGCACTAAATTAATTCCGCCAACAGGT
>SFKY01000099.1 GCA_004554665.1 Bacteroidales bacterium | reverse complement strand
TTTTCTACCGTTTAACACGCAAATTGTTGATATAAAACTACTTGCAAATACTGATGATGTTGTGACATTGTATCGCAAGCGTTTCAAACAAGATGTATGGAGGAGTTGCGCGAGAAAGACGGTGCTGTGTATGCTGTTACGATACATAATGAGAATACAACAATCCCAACGCCTCAATGTGAGATTACGGCAGAGCTGTCTTGCTCGACTTATGATGTAGAAAATATCAAGTCCCGGATTTTCGAGATGTGGGACTATATGTCAAAAAATGGTCTCTCAGACGAGGAGTTCTTGCGAGTGAAGAAGTTCTTGAATAGGAAAACGCTAAATGACAATGACAGTGCCAACAAATGGGCTGACTGCCTTACGGATTCGATATTGTCGAACGAAGAGATGCTGAGTCCATCTGTTTATCTTTCCATGTTGACTTCTTTGACAATTACGGAAGTAAATGATTTCGTGCGACGTTTTCATAGCAGTCGCAACAGACTTGATGTTGTGTTTCTAAGCCATTGAAAACACATTTTATCATCCGCCCCACGGTTCTGTCGAATTGTGGGGCGGAATTTGTATGCGCTTGTTAGGGGAGTTGATTAGCTGTTTAGTGCTTTTGTAGAATATAACGTGTTAAAATACGGAATTTTTTCCGTGCTTTTCCGTATTTTTCCAATGCTCTTATTATCTTTGTACAGCAGAAATGTGAAATCTATTACGTATCTATATATAATAAGGAGGAAAAAACATGAGCAAAAGATGGCAGGTGGCTACGATGGCAGCGGTGTTGCCCTTGGCGGCGCAGGCAGTGGCGGACAAGGCGCCCAATATCATCCTTTTCTTGGTGGATGACATGGGGTGGCAAGATACCTCGGTGCCGTTTGCAGAAACCAAAACCCGGCTCAACGGACTGTATGAGACCCCGAATATGGAGCGGTTGGCCGCCGAGGGCATGTGTTTTACGCAGGCTTACGCTTCGCCCATCAGTTCTCCCAGCCGTTGCAGTCTGATGTCGGGTAGCAACGCGGCGCGCCACGGTGTGACCAACTGGACCCTGGAGCGCGACAAGACCACCGACTGTGCCGACAGCACGCTCACGCCGCCCGAGTGGAACTATAACGGCATCTCGCCGGTGGCGGGAATCAGGAGGACCTATCCCTGCAAGTCGTTTGTGGAGATACTCCGCGCGCATGGCTATCACACCATCCATTGCGGTAAGGCACACTGGGGCGCACTGGACACACCGGGCGAGAACCCCACGGCATGGGGATTTGAGGTCAATATCGCCGGACATGCAGGCGGTGGGCCGGCCACGTATCTGAGCGAGCAGAACTATGGGCACCGGCGCGATGGCCAAGCTAACTCCCCATTCGCGATTCCTGACCTACAGACCTATTGGGGGACAGGTACTTTCCTGACCGAAGCCCTCACCCGTGAGGCGGTGAAAGCCCTCGACAAGGCCAAGAAATACGGTCAGCCCTTTTTCCTCAACATGGCGCATTATGCCGTGCACATCCCCATCGACCGGGATATGCGATTCTTTGCCAAATACGTGCGTAAGGGCATGTCGGACAAGGAGGCTGCCTATGCCTCGCTCATCGAGGGTATGGACAAGAGTCTCGGCGACCTGATGCAGTGGTTGCGTGAGAATGGCGAGGAAGAAAACACCATCATCCTGTTTATGAGCGACAACGGGGGCTATGCCACAGGGAGCTATTGGCGTGACGAACCCCTCTATACCCAAAACGCACCGCTGCGTTGCGGCAAGGGTTCGATGTATGAGGGTGGCATACGCGAGCCGATGATTGTGAAATGGCCGGGACGGGTACAGGGTGCCACGCGCTGCGACCGTTACCTGCTTATCGAAGACTTCTTCCCCTCCATATTGGAGATGGCGGGCATCCGCCGCTATGAGGTGCCCCAGACCGTGGACGGGGTGAGTTTTGTGCCGCTGCTCGACGGCAAGGGCGACCCCTCCAGGGACCGCATGCTGGTGTGGAACTACCCCAATGTGTGGGGCAATGAGGGTCCGGGTATCAGTCTCAACTGTGCTATGCGGCTCGGCGACTGGAAACTCATCTACTCGTACAAGACGGGGCAGCACGAGCTCTACAACCTGAGCGAGGATATAGGTGAGGCGCACAATCTGGCGGCTGTGCATCCCGATGTGGTGCGCAAACTGTCGGCTCGTCTGGGTATCTATCTGCGCAAAGTGGGTGCCCAGCGGCCAGTGGTGAAGGCCACGGGCAAACCCTGTGCGTGGCCGGATGGGGTAGAGTAGAGACTTGTGCAACCATCGGTTTGCCTATGTTTTGGGTAAATATTTGTTGCTGTTGCCTATGTTTTGAGTAAAAATGGAAAAAAGTTGCCTATGTTTTGTGCAGATTTTGTGTGAATTTTGCCTATGTTTTGGGAAATAATCGCTATATTTGAATCGGGTCATAAAGGTGAATAGAGATTTGTACAAACAGCTATATTATAACAAAGGTATATGAAAAAACTATGTATGTGGGTGATGGTCATGCTGTGGGCGATAGGTGCTCATGCGGCCTCGCCGGTAAAGGGATTGCTGGAGCGTATCGACAAGGGAGCCTCGCAGCGGTTTGTGATAGAGTTGAAACAGGGGGATAGGGACTTCTTCGAACTGGATTACCGCGCGGGGAAGCCCGTGGTACGCGGAAACAATTATGTGAGTATCGCCACGGGTATACATTGGTACTTGAAATATTATGCGGGCATCCATCTCTGTTGGGGACACATGCATGCCCGCCTGCCGCAGCAGTTGCCGGCGGTGCCGAAGCCTGAGCGCCATGAGACGGATATGCGGTTGCGGTTCGATTTCAACTACTGTACCCACTCATATACAATGGCTTTTTGGGACTGGGCGCGTTGGGAAGAGGAGATAGACTGGATGGCGCTGCACGGTGTCAACATGCCGCTCTGTGCCACGGGTATGGGCAGTGTGTGGCGGAACGTGCTGCTACGGCTGGGCTATACCCGTGACGAAGTCAACGACTTTGTGGCGGGACCGGCCTTTCAGAGTTGGTGGCTGATGAACAATCTCGAGGGATGGGGCGGTCCCAATCCCGACAGTTGGTACACCCGGCAAGAAGAGTTGCAGCGCCGCATCGTGCGCCGTATGCGCGAGTGGGGTATCGAACCGGTGTTGCCGGGCTACTCGGGCATGCTTCCCGCCAATGCCAAGGAGCGTCTGGGGGTGGATGTGGCTGACCCGGGGCGGTGGTGTGGCTATCGCCGTCCGGCTTTCCTGCAGCCCCAAGATCCTAACTTCCAGCGTATAGCACGTATCTACTACCAAGAATTGACCCGTCTGTATGGTAAGGCGCGCTATTACAGCATGGATCCGTTTCATGAAGGCGGCAATACCAAGGGTGTGGACCTCGCTGCTGCCGGCAAGGCAGTCTGGCAGGCTATGAAAGCCGTAAATCCTAAGGCTACGTGGGTGGCTCAAGCGTGGCAGGCATGCCCGCATAACGGCATGATAGCTGAGATTCCAGAAGGGGATATGGTGGTGCTCGACCTGTATTCGGAGAGTTGTCCGCAATGGGGCGATTCGGCCTCCATCTGGTATCGCCCACAAGGTTTTGGCAAGCACCATTGGCTCTACTGCATGCTGCTCAACTTTGGCGGCAATGTGGGCCTGCACGGCAAGATGCGGCATGTGATCGATGAGTTTTACAAGGCAAGGGAGAGCAGTTTTGGCCGCAGCCTGAAGGGGATAGGCCTGACGATGGAGGGTACGGAGAACAATCCGGTGATGTATGAACTGTTGACCGAACTGCCTTGGCGTGCCGGACGGTTTGACAAGGACGAATGGCTGCGTGGCTATCTGCGCGCACGCTATGGCAAGCTGACACCGGGCGTGGAAAAGGCTTGGATGCTGTTGAGCAACACCATCTATGCCTGTCCCGATGGCTCTACCCAGCAGGGTACACACGAGTCGGTGTTCTGTGCCCGTCCCTCGCTCAACGCCTATCAGGTCTCGTCGTGGTCGTGTATGGCAGATTATTATCAACCGATGGACATTATCCGTGCGGCCAACGATATAGTGGCCGATGCCGATGCGTATCGCGGCAATGCAGATTTTGAATACGACCTGGTGGATATTGTCCGGCAGGCAGTAGCGGAAAAGGGTAGGCTGGTTTATCCTGTGGTGGTGGCAGCCTATAAGGCGGCTGATAAGGAACTGTTTGCTTCGGCCTCGGCCCGTTTTCTGAACCTTATCCTGCTGCAAGACCGGCTGTTGGCCACACATAGCAATTTTAAGGTGGGACGATGGATCGGGAATGCGCGCCGGATGGGGGCCACGGCGGCAGAGAGCGATCTCTATGAATGGAACGCACGGGTGCAGGTGGCTACATGGGGCAATCGCCACGCGGCCGAGCAGGGTGGGCTGCACGACTATGCCCACAAAGAATGGAATGGCATGCTGCGCGACTATTATTATATAAGGTGGAAAGCCTACTTCGACGAACTGGCGGGCAGATTGGAGGGCAAGACTGCGAAACATATCGACTTCTATGCGATGGAAGAGGCGTGGACGCTACAGCATAATGTTTATGCCGAGCAGCCTGAAGGAGACCCGATAGAGGTCGCCAAGCAGGCGATGCGAGAGATATGTAAGTAGATGGCGGGACTTTGACCTTGATGATTTCTCCCTATATCTGCAAGGGTTTGTGAAATAATAACCCCTTGCAGATATATTTTTCTTACTTCATGAAAAACGAAAACCTGTTGGATGTGATTCTTTTAAAATGTGTTAAGACTTGTTTGGGTTTGTCATCAACGCCTGTTTATCTATTAGAAGTCTCTTAAAAGAGTTATGACGGAAAAGGAATTTATACATATCGTCCCACAAATGCGCTCAATGGCAATTGCGTCGGCACGTCGTGTAGGACTCGATGCTGATAGTGCCGAGGATGTGGCACAGGAGGTGTCGGTGCGGCTATGGCAGATGCACGAAGAACTGGAGCGGTATGGCTCGTTGACAGCACTCGTTAGGCTCATGGCACGCCGCTTGTCTCTCAACATACTGGCACGCCCACAATGCATATCGGTAGATGGCGTACTTCAGGCGGCGGATGGAATGGTGGTGTCGGGCACACCGGCTGAAGAATTGGAATGTAAAGAAGCGTGGGAGCGATTCTGTGGCCGTATGGCAACCTTGCCCTCTACGCAGCAGGCTGTATTCTACATGCGTCAGGTGGAGCGGAGAGGACATGAAGAGATTGGCCGTCTGCTGGGGATAGAGCCGACATCGGTAAGTACACTATTGGCGCGAGCCCGAAAGAAAATGTTTGAACAATTGGATATAAGGAGGAGTTGAAGATGAAGCAAGTTGACAAACAATTGATAGCCCGTCTGCTCGCACGCTATATGGAAGGGCAGACAACCATTGAAGAGGAAGATATGCTCAATGCTTATTTTCACGCATCGCATCCCATCCCCGAGGAGTGGGAGACATATCGCCGCATGTTTTGCTTTTATGATACAGAACACTGTGTGGAGTCAAATCACACGCAGAGCGGCAGCATCTGGAAATGGGCAGTGGCGGCCTCGTTGATTCTTCTTGTGGGAGTGGCCACTTGGCTATGGCAACAGAATGAGCAAGCGCAGGGACAACCACAGTTGGCACAACGCACGGAGAAAGTTTCTGAGGAAAAGCAAAGCAGGGAAAAAGGTCCTGTTGCGAACGTGGAAAATGCAGAAATGACAGTCTGTGGACACGTATCTACTCCGGTGGCGAAACGAGCATCGCGTAAGGGGATTTCGGAAATGTTGGTTCCGGAATTGACAGATTCTGCCGAAATGGTAGTGCCGTCAGAAACGGAAGGAATCATAAATGATGTAGAACCACGTTTGGAAGTCTCTATAAGCGAGATTTGTCTGGCTTCGGCCAATCCTCAGCAAATGTTGCTGCTGCTGATAGGCAGGGAAAGCGAGGAGATGCAACTGCAGATGCTACTGCGTGGTATGGCGGTAGGTGCGCTGGGCCTGAGCACAGACTTGTATGGTGAGACTGTTGCAATAGTGGGTTGGTATGGTTTGGGGTATGGACACGAAGCCGGTTTGCCCGGGGAGTAGTGATAAAAGAAACATGATGATAATAATATTATAAGTATAAGGATATGAAAACAAAGTTTTTTTTGAAAGTATGTCTATGCCTGTTGTCTTTTCAGCAGGAGTGTGCGGCACAAGAGGCAACCCGCAAGGCCTTTAATGCTTTTGTTAATAAGGAACAGGGGATGGTCTATGAAGCGAA
>SFKY01000098.1 GCA_004554665.1 Bacteroidales bacterium | reverse complement strand
TCTTCTTCATCGGAGAGCTGGGACTCTTCTCATGACCATATATAGGTGCTGTCATAGGTAGAGATACACCTTCTTATATATAATAACATCGGGCAAGCATACGAGATTCACACATGCTTGCCCGATATTCGTTTTACTGAATTGCATAGACTATCAGCTATCCCCCATCCTCCTCCCAAGAATGCGGAAAGCACTTACGCATCATCGATGATTCTCCCCAAAATACTTATTGTAGAACTGACGGGAGAGTGTCATGGCATCGCCTTTCGGTGGATACAGCATGGGTATGTCCAATTCGCAGAAACGCTCCTCAAAGGTATAACACTGTTGGGTGAAAGCCTTGTCATCAAACCGTTTACCCTGGGCCACACAACCGATAGCCGTATCAATAAACAACGCCCAACGGTGAGCATAAAAAGTCTGGATGAGACCGTCCCAAGGCCGGCCAGCATAGTCGTTGATGCCACCGAGATTATCGACCCACAAAGTGAGGAGCCTGCGGGCGTTGCGCTCGTAATACGCTTTCTCCTCCTGCGTATCTCCCCATTGACGTGCCGTGTCTATCCACCGCCTCATCGAAAACACGGGATGACAGGCCGTAAGTCGGGCCGCATCTGCTATCACCTCTTTCATCTCTTTGCCTATCGCCTGCATTTCCCCAAGGTCATACAATTCGTAAGCAAGGACAAACTTGCGCCAAAGCACATAGAAATAATCAGCCAGACACTGCCTGCCCACATTTACCACATCCATCCTGTACATGTCCTTATTGCCCCTCAATTGCATCAACTGCCGCCAGACATCAATCTCCGCCATACGTGCAGGATTGGGTTTCTCGACAGCATCCGCCTTCATCTGCGGCCTCGATTCCAGAAGCGTGCGGTCATATCCACGCGGCACATCGAGCACACGGGCACAATAGTCATGATACGCTTTGCGAGCAACCTCATCCCTACGCCCCATCCGCCTGTCAGCCAAATTGTCGCGCCATTCGGACAGTGATTCGGGAATATTCCAGGCTTTTTCCAGCAACAGTTCAAAACCGAACATATTGACATCAAAGGCTTCCAACGTAGCGCCTACGCCCTTGAAACCAGTTCCTCCCTGTGCAGCTACATTATCTATCCTGTCAAAGATACGGTCCGTAGGTGCCACAAGACGGTTTCGCCCGCCAAAGTTGTTGAGATAGCACCATAGGAACGGCTGTCCGAAATACGATTCACACTTCGGCCACATCTCCTTGTTCTCACACCAATAGTCGAGCATGATGAGCCGGTCTTGCGGCACCCCCCTGAAGAGGGCACGCTGCCGCTCGTTGGTCCAATAAGGCATGTGCTTAAACGTCCACCCCATCTGCAGCCATACAGCTTGCGGGTCTACATCGGCAACCGACTGGTAGATGCCCCGTGCAAGCATGCTGAGCGAATCTGGGTGCAACGAAGGCGGATCCACTTCATTAAAAGGGTCGATGCCATAGATATGGTCCGTCCCATAGAGACGGGTCTGCTCCCTGATAAAAGCACGCTGTATCTTGGCATACATGGGGTCAGTGGCGTACAGGAAAGTGCAGCGATGGCGCTCCGGGTCTTTGAAACCTCCCCAATACGACACCGGCGTAGCCTGCAAGGTGGGATAACGCTTCAGCAAGGCTGCCGGTATGTGTCCCGCAAAAGCAGGCAGCACCGGACGCATGTTGAAAGCCCGCTCCCGAGCCACAATCTTCTTCTGCAAAGCCTCCTGACGCTCCATCCAACTCATGGGAAGCGGCCCCATAAACCCATCGAAGTTGCACATACGGTGCCAGCCGAGAAAAGCCGGGCCTCCGAAAAACTCACGTATCTCCTCATCGGTGAGTCCAAACTGTCTCCAGACATTGTACCACGGAGTCTCCGCCCCCGTGATGGCCAGCGGCATGTTCACCCCATTGAGCGCCATCCAGTCGATGAAATGCTCCCAGTCTTCCCACGTCCACCACGGCATGGTATAGCCATACGTACAGTAGTTGAGAAAAAAACGCATGGGCATCCGCGCCGCTATCTCCACCCGCTGCGGCACCACTGGCAGTGTGGCAGGCATCTCCACGGGGTCATCCTTGTACCACGAAATGGTCGTCAGGCAGTATCGCTTCAGATAATAGTTCAGACCCACAGCCATGCTGTTGGCATTGTTGCCCTCTATCACCACCTTTCCCCGGCGGCTATAGATGGCAAAAACGTCTTTCCCTGCCTTCGACTGTCTGAACTCAAAGTAGTTGGCATAGTCGGGCAACAGGCGGCCGACCAGTCCCTGCACGGTTTTCACGTCATTGGCAGCTGCCAATGGCAATGCCTGCACCACAAGCAGGCATAGACAACATAGTATTCGGTACATGGTATCAAGGTTTTAGAGGTGTTGATATTGTTTACTTTTTCCCTTTCTCCAACAGGTCAGGGCGCAAGCGCTTGGTGCGCTCATAACTCTGTTCTATCTCCCACTCTTTGATCTTCGCCTCGTTCCCACTCAGCAAGATATCGGGCACACGCCATCCCTTATACTCCGCCGGGCGAGTATAGATAGGAGCCGACAGCATATCATCCTGAAAACAGTCGGAGAGCGCACTCTGCTCATCGCCAATCACCCCGGGTACCACACGCACCACGGCATCGGCAATGATGGCAGCAGCCAGTTCACCGCCCGTGAGCACATAGTCTCCCACCGAAATCTCTCTTGTAATCAGGTGGTCACGCACCCGCTGGTCTATTCCTTTGTAGTGGCCACAGAGTATGATCAGATTGCCTTTGAGCGACAGGTCGTTGGCGATATGCTGGTCAAACTGCTCGCCATCGGGCGATGTAAATATCACCTCATCGTAGTCGCGCTCCGCCTTCAAGGCCGAGATACAGCGGTCTATCGGCTCTATCTGCATCACCATGCCGGCAAATCCGCCGTAGGGATAATCGTCCACGCGGCGCCACTTGTCGAGCGTATAGTCACGCAGGTTGTGCAGATGAATCTCTGCCAACCCCTTTTTCTGTGCACGTGCCAAAATCGATTCACTCACAAATCCCTCCAACATTTCCGGCAATACGGTGATAATGTCTATTCTCATATCTTAATCTTCTTTTAACTTGCTGACATTGCGGCTGAGGCGCCGTCTATCTTCTGCAAAAATAGTGCAAACCGAACGCCACAGAACGTGTTCTAATGGCTGAGGTGCCGCCTATCTTCTGCAAAGATAGTACTTTTTCACGAGTTTACCCCTTAGATACTCCCTTTTTGTTTCCACTAACCTATTCAGACAAAAACGCTTCCCCCTTATTCACCCACAAACCGGGCCACAAAATCGTCTTCGCTGATGATGGGGATGCCGAGCTGCTGTGCCTTCTTGTTCTTGGACGAGGTGGAAGCTACATCGTTGTTGATCAAGTAGTTAGTGGCTCCGCTCACACTGCCTGCCACCTTGCCGCCTTGACTCTCTATATAGGCTTTCAGTTCGTTGCGGTTGCGATAATGGTGCACATCGCCCGTTATCACAAAGGTGAGGCCTTGGCACCGAGCTCCAGAGGGTTGGAGCGAAGGCTGCTCTACCTGCACTTCGGCCAACAGACGCTCTACAGTAAGACGATGGGCGGGCTCACGGAACCAGCCGACCACAGCCGCCGACTTCTCCGGCCCAATACCGTCGATATGGGCAAAGTGCTCCACGTTGTCTGTGGTGGCAGCCGTCTCGATGAGCTGGTCCAACGGATAGGCCGCCAGCAGCCGTTTGCACACATCGGTGCCGCAAAGGGGAATGGTAAGCGCATAGAGCAGCCGGCGTGCCTCCACCCGCCGCGACTTGTCGATGGAGCGGAGCAGGTTGCTCACCGAGCGGCGGCCAAATCCCTCCATGAAGGAGAGTTCGATGGCATGGTCAGCGAGGTGATAGATGTCGGCATAATCGGTTATCCATCCCAGATTGACAAACTTGGCCAACGTCTGCTCGGAGATGCCGTCGATATCCATACCCGCCTTGGACACGAAGCGGGCAAACTTGCGCAGCTGCTTGGCCGGGCAAGCGCCATTGGTGCAGTGCAGGGTGCGCGTACCGCTCACCAGACTCTCGCGAATCTCGGTGGGAGCCCCACAGACAGGACACACCTCGGGGATAGCAAGTTCACCTACCGTCTGTCGCACCCGAATGACTTTGGGTATAATCTTGTTGGCCTTGATGACAGACAGTTCCGTACCCGGTCCTCCCATGCCCAGACGCTCACACTCGCTGATGTTGCAGAGCGAGGCACGCCGCACGGTGGTCCCCTCCAACTCCACGGGGTCGAACACGGCCACCGGCGAGATGGTAGAGGCTGCACACGACCACTCGATATGGTCCAGACGGGTGTCGGCACTCTCGTCCTGCCACTTGAAGGCGAAGCCCGCCCGGGTGGCATGATGTCCCGTCACGCTGCCCGTCTGTGCATACTGCGTGTCGTCGAAGGTGATGACCAGTCCATCCACGGGATAAGGATTCTGCCGCTCCGTCACCCGTTCCGTCCATTGGCCGATCACATGGTCGATAGCCGCCACATCGGGATGGGCTATCAGTTCGTGCTCCACCGTGGCCAGTCCCTGTCGGGTGAGCCAGTCCATACGTTCGCCCCACGAAGCAATCTCCTCATCGGTATGCACCAGCGTAAACGGAATCCAACGGATATGACGGCGGCGCACCTCATCGATATCCTTGAGCGTGAGCGAACCCGATGCCAAGTTGCGGGGATTGGCATACTCCTCGTCGCTCTCCATATTGAACTGCTCAAAATCCTGGTACGAGATGACCGCCTCGCCGCGTATCACCACATGGCCATGACTGGGAATGGTAGGCGGAATGCCCTCGATGGCCGCTGCAAGATGCGTGATATTGGTGCCTATATGGCCGTTGCCGCGCGTCACCACCTTGGCGAGCCGACCGTCGTCGTAAGTCACCACCAAAGTAAGCCCATCCAATTTCCACGAAATCCAGATAGGCCTGCCCTCAGCCCAACGCGCCAGTTCGGCCGTCTGCTTGGTCTTGGCCAATGACAGTGCCGGAAACTCATGTTCCTCCTTCTGTCCGGCAATGGTATCTTCCGACACCCGCTGTGTGGGCGAATCGGGGTAGACGATACCCGTCTCCTGCTCCAACTGCTTCAGTTGGTCGAAATGAGCATCCCACTCAAAGTCGCTCATCAGTTCTCCGCGTCCGTTATAATAAGCATCCGAAGCCTGATTGAGCAAGGCTATCAATTGCCGCATCTGCGCATTTCTGTCGTCCATATATCCCTATACCTTATTATATATATTAGTTTTGCTACCAAGGCGGACGCACGAACGTGCGTCCCTACACATCCCTAATAGAATTCCAATAACCGTTTTACCTTTAAAAAACCGTTTTATCGTTTAAAGATTTCCATCCTTCCATCGTGCCCACCACAATACTGCTCGGTGAGACGGAGGATATACTCGGCATTGGCACGTACACGCTCCTCATCGCCGTCATACCCATTGATCAGCACCACCAGATGCGTGGTGGCCAGTGTCATCTTGGTACGTTCATGGTCAGAGGTGGGCGTACCCACGCCGCCCACAGCATCGCGATAGACCGGCAATCCCTCTATGTTGATGGTGCCGCGGCCTATTCCCTCATAGGGTTCGCCCGCCTTGCCGACACCAAGGGTGAGCGTATCGCCCACGAAACAGTCGGCATCGAATCCGCCGATGCTGTAACCGAATCGGATGCTCGCCAGATTGACCAAATCCACCAGGGTGTCTATCTGGTAGAGTTCCTTGCCCTGGAGCATCCGGCGTATGAGTGCCTCGGAAGCAGGGCGGTATCGCGAAGGATCCTTGCCGCAGGCGCGGTACACGCGGCGTGTGGCGGCGATACCGGGCAACTGTTTGAGCGTCTCGGTGGTGAGTGTGGCGCGAAACTCATTTTCCAACTGGTGTATCTCTGTCCACAATCCCTCTGAGTAAGGGGTATTGGTCACGTAGGTCTCTACGCATGCGCCCACAAAGGTGGGACACACTGTGGCTATTTCGTCTGACAATCTTACTTTTATCATGTGTAGTATCGTCTATTACTATGTTTATCTCGTTGCGAAATTACGAAAAAAAAGTGAGATGCCAAAATGAATCAGGGCGAATAGCATGGCGAGGGAACAGATTTTGCCCTCGCTTTTGTTTGCCCTCACCCCAGGAGGGTGTGTCAAAATAGGCACATCCTCTTTTTTTTATCGCAAAGCCCCGACTTTCTCAAGCCAGGGCTTTGTTATGTCGTAAAGTTTTTGTAACTTTA
>SFKY01000002.1 GCA_004554665.1 Bacteroidales bacterium | reverse complement strand
ATAGCGTTAGAGTTGCTAAACAAAGAATGATAAAACAGCGATAAAGATATGGCTGGAATACTTTCGCCCATCGGGCGAATGGAGGTATGCGTAGCATAAAACATGGCACTTATCCCACCCAAATGCCATGATTAGCGCGCCAAAGGTGGCGTTTACGGTGGCTAAATGCCATGTTTACGATTTGTATCTGTCATCTTCATGCTCTGGAGATGGGGCAACGAGGAGGAGGAAGAAGGACTGTAGCAGCTGCGGATGAACATAAGGGGGGGGGGGGGTATCGACACCTGCTGCTGGCAGAGCGATACCCCCCCTTGCTTATCAGTGGTGGGTTATTTGGTCTTGCGTGCCTTCACGTCGCAGACGAAACCATAGACATTGCCGGAGAAATCGGCTGCATAAAGCATGTTGCCCGATATCGACATGGCGGCAAAGACGGGCGCGCCGGTGGTATGTTTCCACAGCAGGGTACCCTTCTTGCGATCCAAGGCGTAGAGGCTGCCGTCTGACGCTCCTACATACACCGTGCCGCCCGAAAGCAGCGGACTGGCCTCGACCGTGGCAGGATGGTTGCCTATGTAGGGGGCAGAGAGTATCATGGCAGGCTTGGTGCGGAAGTTCCACTTCTCCTCGTAGGTCTCCCTATCCAGTGCCACAATGCCGCGGTTGGAGGTACCGAAGATGATCTCTGTCTCGGTTACCAACGGGGTGGACGACACATTGACATCGTAGCCCAACTTCTTGCGGGTGAGGATGCGACCCGTACGGGCCTCCATGACAAAGAGCGACTGGGCAGAGAGGATATAGAACACGTCGCCCCACATGGCTGCCGACGACGAGCGGTGACGAAGTTCGCCGTCCCATGAGCCCCACAGCATCTTGCCCGTGGCGGCATCGTTGGCAAACAGGCCACCCCAGTGGGCATGACCGATGAGCACGCCCGCATCGCTGAGCGACAGGGTGGCCGTACAGCCCTCGCCACGGTCCCAACCGGTGTTGCGCCACAGGCGACGACCCGAAGCGGCATCAAAGGCAGCCATCGACTTGCCCGTTCCGGCATAGACCACGCCCTTGGCAGCCACCAGTCCATCGTTGAGAGGCGGCACTACCCCTATCTCCAAGTCGGCCTTCCAACTCAGCTGTCCTGTCTCAACGTCTACGGCATAGAGTATCCCATGCACGTCTTGGGCGAAGAGT
The DNA here is from genome assembly GCA_004554665.1 of Bacteroidales bacterium. Classification (GTDB taxonomy): domain Bacteria; phylum Bacteroidota; class Bacteroidia; order Bacteroidales; family Bacteroidaceae; genus Prevotella. The sequence continues at coordinate 90,589 of SFKY01000002.1, read as the reverse complement.
TTGCCTGCATCGATGGCAATATTGTTGCGCACCGACGCAGCCAGACGGTAACGCCACTTCACCTCGCCAGTACGGGCATCCATGCGCACGAGGGTGGCACGACCCGTCTCGTTGTCATCTACCGAGGCCACATAGACGGCACCCTGATAGACCAGCGGCGAAGCCATATAGATATTGGAACCCACATTCTTGACCCATGCCAGACGCGGTTGCGACAGCGTGTCGGTCACGATGCCCACATGGGCGGCATTGCCCAGCATGCTGGTCCAATCGGCTGCAACCGAAGGCTGTGCCGTGGCCTGTCGCTCATAGCGGAAAACTGTCTTCTGACGTGCCTTCTCACCATTGCTGAACACAGCATCCACCTGTACCGTGATATACTGACCGTCTACCGAGGCAGGCAGACGCATCTCGGCATACCAGTTGAAGTCGGTCTGCTGGGCCATCGGGGCATCTGCCACCATGCGCTTCCCGTCGAAGAAACACGAATAGCGGAGTGAGACTACAGGGCTGACGGTGGAATAGACATTGACCGAGAGAGGCACAGCGCCCGAGGGGAGCACGGGTGCCTGACGGTTCTGGATAGAGGCAAAGGCCATCGACTTGTCGAGATAGCTGTATCGGAGCTCCGAAGTGAAGTCGCCCTTGCCGTCGATATGCATCACGCGGAAGGCGGATGAGGCGTGGTCTATACCGCCATAGACGGGGGTAGACGAGCAGATGCTGCACACACCGGTGGCAGGATGGCGGTGTACATGGTTCACATGCCAGTGACCGTAGAGCCATGCCTTCAGATTGTGCGCCGGCAGGTCTATATACTCCTTCTCGTTGAGGGGCAGGCGGAAGTGCTCCATGTCGTCAGCAATGCTGTGGTTGAAGAGATAGATGGCTTTCGACTTGGGTACATACTTCAGGTCGTTGGCCATCCACGCATATACATCCTTCTTGAGGTAGCTGGGCCAGTGGTCGCCGCCGTACATGGGGGTGACGATGTAGTGGGTGTTGCCCACATCAAACGAATACCACGCGGGGCCGTAGAGGCTCTCAAAGTATTCCTCGCCGTAATTGCCGCTTACCAGGTCGTGGTTGCCGATGCTGTAAAACACCTGTGTCTCGGGCATGTTGGCCGAGTTCATGATCTGGATATGACTCTCCAGTCCCGGACGGTAACAGATATCGCCCGTGTGCATGATAAAAGCCACATGCTCGTTGGCAGCATAGTCGCGCATGCCTGCCGTCCACTCGTCATGGCCTGCCACCTGCCCTATCTCGGTATCGGAGATGTGGATAAACGAGTGGCTGCCGTCCTTCTTCACACCGCCACCATAGGGCAACAGGGCGAAGTCGTACGACTTGTCCTTGCCCTCTATGCGACGGTAATAGGCCTGGTCGGTCTTATAGCCAGACGGGGTGGTGATAAAGATAAAGCGCTCCTTGGCATGGCCAGGCAGCGAGAAGCGGCCTTTGGCGTCGGTACGCACCACATTGAGTCCGTCGGACACCGACACGTCCTTGACGAGTGTCTCTCCCTTGTCCCACCGGCCATTGTGGTTTACATCTACAAACACTTTGCCCGCATACTGTGCGGATGCAGCAAGAGGAAATGCCATCAACATTCCTACAATCAATCTTTTCATCGGGTTTATCTCTTTAAGTTAGTTACAAGCTGAATCTGTTTTCACCCTCACAGCCTACATTTCCACTAACCCCGTATGGTCTAACTTGGGCTGTACATAGTGATCTTATGGCTGCAAAGTTAACAAAAATATCTATATAGGCCTTGATTGTCAGGCAGTTTTTTTTGAGAAAAAAATCCGGAGAACATAAATACAAAGACTCCCTTGCCCCTACGGAGAGGAACAAGGGAGTGGTGATGCATATAGATATATCTTGATGTTATCCCATCAATGCCCGGTGCTTAGAAATGCTGGGCAGGACGAGCCTGGTTGAGGTCCATATCGAAGGTGATGGGGGCAAAACCGGGCAATGAAACGCGGTTGTCACCCTCGCCAAGGAATACCTCGCTGACCACAAAGTGGAACTTCATATTGCCATCCTCCACGCTGTAGCCACCTGTCTGCGGTGCCTCTACCTGCACTTCCACTACCAAGGTCTGGGCCTCATCGCCCTCGCCACCCAGATTAACAGCCAGTGTCAGCGGTTTGGGGTTCATGGCAAACGAGATGCTGTCTTGTGCGGCAGCCAGTGCCGGTGTATAGCCTATGCCATAACCCACTTTGCCCACAGCCTCGACGATGGCGTCGGCAGCATCGCTGTCGTCCACGATGGCAGCGACAATCGGACGGATGGGGAAGTCCTCAAAATAGATGGTATCATTGTTTACCGTGGCCTTGATGGCAGTCCAAGCCTGCTCCTCGTCGCCATCGAAGAGCGCGGTGCCTTCTCCGGCAGCCCCCTGGGTCATGAGCATCTTGCCCTCATAGGCTCCATACATGTGCTTTACGGTCACTACATCAACCTTGTCATCATCATCGTCACTACAAGAGGTAAGACCCATTGTGAGACCCATTACAAGCGTGTAAGCAAACAAACGAATCGCTTTCAAATTCTTCATCATTGTCTTTTCTGTTTAAATTTTCTTTGGTTTTACGTTTATTGATTAATCAGCTGATGTCATCCTATAAATGCCGCATAGGCCGGATTCTTGCATGCCCGATGAGTTAACAAAAACTAAAGAAAACAAAACCATCGAGATAGTCATAAAAATCCCGCCCGGATTCACATCCAGACGGGAACCAAAAATACTATTAGAGAGAGAGTTCTCTAAGATTGGCTTTGACAATGGGCCAAAACCAAGTTTCCAGACATGTCGTCTTCAGAATCTATGTTTATTCTTCTATCTTCTGCAAGTAGGGGTACATCCAGTAGAGAATATATCCCACACGGTTGGCCGGGATGGGCGATGCGGCCTTAAACGCCTCCCATCTCATGGTTGTAGCTGTATAGGTGCCCCATGTACCATCGTCCACAAATTCGGCAATCGTGCCATCCTCCTCCGAATAGGTGAAAGGCGCCACCATACCATACTTGTCAGAATAGGTAAAATAACCCGCATTGGTGTCCCAGATAGAAGAGTAGATGTAGTATGAGCTATAGGTACCCATCAGCTGGCCACACTTGAACGACACGGATATCGTGTTGGGGTCGAAAGTGATGGGGAGCGAGAAGCCCAAGCTCGTAAACTCCAAGGTATCGGCAGTCAACGTGGCTGCGGTATAGGTCCACTTGGAACCGTTGTAGCCTACAAACCGGTAATTGCCCATGATGTCTTTCTCGAAATCGAACTGCACCACGCGGATCGAATCGCGTATGTCACCACCCTGATAGTAGATGTAGGCATTGCGCAAATGTCCCGAATCGTTGGCCTTGATGCTCACATTGAGCTTGTTGCCCGACAGGCTTGCCTCTGCCCAATCCACATCAGACCACACATAGATGTCGGCATTGTACTTCACATCGTAGCTGATGGTCTGGGCATCGTCATCCACTTTCAGTTGCGAGCCGGCACTGATCTGGAAGATGAAACCCATCTGCTGTACCGTCACTTGCGTAGAGTCTTTTCCAGAGTAGATGGTCACCTGCGAGGCACGGCCTTCGAGCCCGTCATTCTGCTCCACATTCACCACCACGCTGTTTCCCGAGACAGTGGCAGCACACCACTCGGCAGCCGAGGTCACCCGCGAGATGCCGTTGGGGGCCGACACGTGGATTACACCTGTAGAGGGAGCCGCCTGAAACAGGATGCGCGTGCTGTCTACCGTTATGGACGAAGCTTGTGCATACGGATTGACCGTATCGTCGTCGCTACAGGCTGTCACGGCCACAAGGGCCATGACAGCAGAGATAATTGCTAATATCTTTTTCATACGCTTTATTCTTTTATTTTAGCCAAACTAACCCAGAAAGCCATCTGGGCACTGTTGTTGATCTTATAGTCTGTACCACTATACTGGCCTGTGGATGCCGTACCGGCAGCATTGAGCGTCCACATGATAAACGAATCAATGGCATAAGTGGTCAGTCCATTGTTGACAAACGAATAAGAGGGATTCTCCTCATCGCCGTTCCAAACTGTCTTCACACCGGCCGAGGTGTTCCAAGTAAGACTACCAGCGGTAGTATCCCATGCACAAATCCAGACCTGATTGCTTGAAGTGAGTCCCACCATCTGCGAGCAGATCATCAGATTACCCTCAGACTTGCTATAGGTAACCACCACCGGGACATCGGGCTTGTTGGCAAAGAGTCCGGTCATGTAATAGCAAGAGTTGGCCTCGTCCGGCGTGAGATGTACCTTGACACTCTTAGTACCCTTATTGTAAGTAAGCGTGTAATCGCCCTCGTAGTCGGCAAACTTACGGTATCCCTCGGGCAGTTCACCCTGCAATACCACCGGCGTAGCGACGTTGCGTGCCGAGAGTGTGCCTGCATCATAATCGAAATCGAAGTCTGTAAGCGTCACTCCGTTCACCGTTACAGGCTTGTAGAGACGCATTCCATAATCGGTAAGGCAGAAAGCGGTAGACACGGTGGTCACCTCTTCGGCTCCCTGTACGGCAAACGATGCCTGGTAACTGTTCAGATCGAGCGTTACGTCCACATCCTGACCGCCCCAGTTGCCCTTGTACTTGCCGTACACGAAATCTTCTGCCACGGCCTGCACCTCGGCGATATACTCCTCGGGAGCCTTGGCAAGCCTGCGGAAGTACATGGTGTTGCGGGAGCGTGCCCCGTGCACCTTGACCACATCCTCGCCGATGCTGTCTATGACAAACTCGATGTCGCCACCCATCGCCTGATAGCGCGAGGAGGTACCCTCCGAGAAGTAATGAAGGATGTCATTGTAAGTATCGAAGATGATGGTGGCACCAGCCTCGTTAGTCATCTTATAATAAGAGGTGACAGACTCGTCGCTCGATGTAAACTCGCTGTAGAACGTAGCCTGCAGACTGTCGAACTTCACGACCATGCTCACGCCGCCGTACTGGGCGCCGCTTCCGGGATAATAATCGAGCACCCATCCGTTTTCACTGCTTCGGAGCGTGTTGTAAGCATTGGCGTTGAAGTTAGCCAAGCGCTCGGAAGAAGGCTCTTCGAAGAAGTCTTCCTGATTCTTCAGACACGACTGCATCACCAATGCGGGAAGCAGGAGAAGCAGGTATATAAATAATCTGTTTCGTTTCATAATCTTCATGTTGGCTTAAAAGTTTATACTGTCAGGTCAGACAAGTCTATCTTGCCACTGGCCACATCGGCTTCGCGGCGGAGCACTACCGAGCGCAGCTCGTCGATGTCGATACCCCATGCATCTTCCATATACTGGCGTACCAGCGAGAGCTTGGAGTCTATCAGTGCGCTACCCTCGCTGCCGGCTTCCTCCATCCATGCGTCCCACTGCTCCTGGGAGTTGGTGACATAGAGCGACAGCATCTCGGCAAAGTCCTCGCCGTGAGAGTCTTGTGAGTAGGCAGAGATATAACCACGGGTCAGGTAGTCTACGTTAAACGGGCTCTCGCTCCAGCTTCCAGCCACGTAGGTGGTGGCAGTGATGAGCTTGTAGTCTGCCGAATAGTCCTTGGTCTGGTTGAGGATATGGGTGAACTCGTGATAGATGGTCTTGAGATAGTACTTGTTGAGCATCACCACATTATTCTTGTACTGGTCGAGATGGTTGACACCCGCGAGGAAGATTTTCTTACCGCCCTCGGCAGTACCGAGCACGAAAGTACCGTTGTTCTTGTACTCCCAGTTGCCCACCAGATAGATGCACTTGGGGAAGTTGGCGCGGGTGAAGTCTACTCCTGCCACCTCGTCGAAGGCTTCCAGACACGCATACTTCACGATATGGGCCAGTTCTACCGACTGTTCGTACTGGGCTGGGATGAGATAGTAGTTGTGGTCGGTCTCGATATCCTCGAAGCGGTACTTGAAGTCGATGTTATAGGTGTTGATATAATTGACCCTGAGCCAATAATCGAACGGTGTATAGCTCACCTTGTCGACCGTGACAATGCTTTCGCTGCTCAAGTCGTCTTCCGAACAAGACGTAAGACTGGCAGCTGCTGCCACAAAGGCTAATGTATATAAAAATAATCTCTTCATAATGATTGGCTTATGGTGATGGTTAATTTCTCGGATTGGGTGTCATGCCGGCATCGAGTGCCTTCTGCGGCAACTGCAGGGCACGGCGCGGGTCATCCTTGGAGAGGAAATCGGTCTTCTCCTCGGGTGTACCGCTGAGCGCCATGCGGCGACGTGGAATCTCAATGCCGAAGCGCTTGATGTCAAACCAGCGCATACCAAACGGCATGGTCTCCAAGCGGCGGAAGCCGATGACACACTGCAGCATACACTCTTGCGTACTACCCTCGGCGTCGATGGCAAAAGCCGGGTTGAGATGCTTCTTGATGGTACCCTCCAGACCCTGGGCATCCGAGTAGCTGTATTCGGCCGCATTGTAGTGGTCAGTGATGATCTCGGGCGTGAGCGTCTTGGTAGACTTGGTGAAGTTCTGCATCCACAGGGTCAGGTCTTCGGCCGCCTTGTCATACTGCTTGGTCATGATGTATGCCTCGGCACGGTTGAGCAGACACTCGTCTGTGGTGAACAGAGGGAAGATACTGTGACGATAACCGATTCCGGCCACGGCATCGGTGTACTCGAAGAGGTAGGGCACACGCCAGAAAATGTTGTACGAGAATCCCGTTCCTGAATAGACATGGGTGGGTTCGTAAAGCATGGTATAGTTGCCCCACAAGTTGTTGGCACGCGAGGTCTCGGTAGCGTCCAGATTAGGCCCGTGGGCATACTTCTTCCACGTGGAGTAGTTGCCGAAGGCGATACCTGCATTGCTGTAACCGGTAGATAGCAAGAGGTTACAGTTGAGGTCCGATGACACATAGTGCTGGGCACGGGGCTGTATCTGCGAAGCCACCGTAGAGGTCATCGCGGCCCAATCGCGAAGCAGCGACTTAGGATTGCCGCCCAGACACTTGTTAGCATACTCGATGGCCTTGTCCCACTTCTCATAATAGAGATAGAAACGGGTGGCAAAGGCATACGCGGCCTTGGTATTGAAGTGGTACTTGGGGATGGTAAGATGACTGTCGCCTATCAGGGGCAACGCCTCTTGTATATCCTTGTCGATGCAAGCATAGACCTCGGCCACGGTACCGCGATCCTTGACGCTACCAATCTTGGAACCCGAGTCGTACATGTAGGGAATGCCCAGATCCTTGTCTGCTGTGGCACTGTTGTAGTTGAGCGAGAAGATGTTGACCAGCATGAAATGGGCATACGCACGGCACAACAGGGCCTCGCCCTTACACTCCTTGAGCGTGGTGGTGACAGGACCGCCGGCCTGCTCGATACCCTCGAGCGCCGTGTTGGCTGTCGTGGCCATAGTATAGGCCGTCTCCCAATAGCGCTCAGGCGACTCGTTATTGGTCTGAGTGGGGTCTTTCCAGCGATACAGCTCGTCTACAAACTCCTCGGTGTTGGTATTCTGGAACTCGTCGACGTTGTCAGACAGGTATTCGCAAAACAGGTTGAAGTCGTGGTCGGGATAAGCCGAAACCAAGAGGCTCTTCACTTTCTCCTCGCTGCTGATGGTGGTACGGTTGTCTGGCATCTGGTCCAGAAAATCGTCGCACGATGTGAGCATCATGCCACCCACAGCCACCGCAATGGCAGTATTATATAGAATATGTATTCTTTTCATATTTCTTCTGTTATGTATTTAGATTCCTAATCTTAACGTGAGCGTAAACTGCTTGGGCACCGGCACGGCCACACCACCTGTATTGAAAAACTCGGGGTCTTGTCCGTTGAGCTTCTTGTCGGCATATATCAGGAAGAGGTTGGTGGCCTGCAACTTGAGCGACAATTTGTCGAGACCGAGCACGCGGTAGAGCGACGGCGGGAAGTCGTAACCCAGCGAGATTTCCTTCATGCGGATAAAGTCGCCCTTGGCGATACGGGCCGTAGAGTAGTTATAGGCGTTGTATGCCTTGCTCAGATTGGTGTCGTTCCAGTTCTGACGCTTGGTGGCAATGGTAGGAATATTGGTATAATTCTCGTCACCGGCCACCATCCATCGGTTCTTAAACTCCTTGGGTGTGGAGGTCAGATCGCTGTAGCTGCTTCTGAAGACAGGGTCGAGACGCACCACATTGCCGAAAGAGTAAGTGATGAAAGTGTTGAGCGTGAAGCCCTTCCACTTGAAGATGTTGCCAAACGAACCTGTGTCTGTGGGATCTGTGGGACCTTCGTACTTGAGGAAGCTGAGCTGGTCTTCGTCGGTAAGCTGGAAGTTGACACCCGAAGTGGTGGTCGTGCCGTCCACATAGGAGAAGACGGGCAGGCCCTCGCTGTTGAGTCCCTCGAAGGGGATGGAGAAGAGCGCACGCACAGGATATCCCTCACGGGCAAAACCGGTACCGCTGATCAGGCTGATCATACGGGTGGTGGTCTTGAGGTCGGTCACCTCGTTATGCGTGTGCGAATAGATGAAACTGGTAGACCAACTGAAGTCCTTGGTCTTGATATTGGTCGTAGAGAGGCTCATCTCGATACCGTTAGACTTCATCGAGGCGATGTTACCCAACTTCTGGAAGATACCGTCCGTACCGTCTGTGGTGGCCACACCGATCAGGTCGTAGTTGTTACGGGTGTAGACATCCATCGTGAAGTTGATACGGTTGTTGAGGAAACCGGCCTCCAAGCCGAAGTTGAACTCGTGCTTCTTTTCATACGTCAGGTCGGGGTTGGCTGTCTCGCTGATATAGAGGCCCGACTCGCTGTCCTTGGTGAAGTAGCGCCACGGTGTGGTGCTTCGGATGACGGCCTGGGCATTAGTGACCGACGGACGGTCTGCCGTGAGTGAGTAAGAAACCTTGAACATGAGGTGGCTCAAAGCTGGATTAAACACCTTGAACCAAGGCTCCTCGTGCACGTTCCAGGCACCCGACACATTCCATGTGGGCAACCAGCGCGAGCTGCGTGCCTTGCCCAACCCGTTGGTACCCTCATAGCGGTAGGTACCGTTGACGGTATAGCGACCTTTCCAAGAATAGGTGGCGTTGGCAAAGAATGCCGCACTGCGAGAGTGGGTGTTGCCGAGCGTATAGTAGTCGGTTCCCTCTTCCTGTCCTTTCTTGAACACCTGATAGGCGTAGTTGGCAATCTCACCCATCTCATACTGCATGCCCCAGCCGCGGAACCATGTCTTGTGACGGTCGTAGCAGTTGGTCTCCATACCACCGTAGAAGTTGACGATATGGTCTTCGGCAATCACGTCGTTGTAGGCCACCGACGCACGGAAGTCCCAGCCAAAGAGGCGATTGTCGCTGCGCTCGTAGATACCGCCGTAGGGCAACACTGTCACGGGGAGTGCATAGATATTGTCGGGGTCGGTATAGAGGAAGGGGTTGCTGTTGCGGATAGTAGAGGTACCCATCGCACGATAGGCCATAGCCTGGTTAGACTCGTCGAGGATGCTGTGCTCATTGGAGGTGGCCGTGTACTTCACAGCACCCAATACCGACATCTCCACCTTGCTGATAGGCTTGTAGGTGAGCTTGCCTTGGGCACGGAAGTCGACCACGCTCAGGTCCATGAAGTTGCTCTCCAACTCGTGCAGGATGTTGAAGGGGGCATAGTTGCGCGTGTAGAACGTATTGGCATCAAGACAGCGCGAGGTGTTGAGTGCATACGAGTAGGGGTTGATATCGAAGTCACGCTTCACCTCACCGCTCACGGCATCCACACTCTGGCTCAGCGTACCCGGAGCCCGCTGCTTGCGATAAGAGGCATTGCTGATCATGTTGACACTCAACTTCTTGGAGATATTGAATGTGGTGTTGACATTGGCCGTATAGCGCTGCACCTTGCTCTGTATGCTCCAGCCCGGGTCGAACATGGCACTCAGCGAGGCGTAAGTCTGGCTACGCTCGGTACCCGAAGAGATGCTGACAGAGTGGTTGTGCATCACCGACGACTGGAACAGCTCGCCAAACCAGTCGGTATTGCGATACTCGGCATCGCGCAGATAGGCAGCCTTGGCCTCCGGCGTGTTGGCCAGGGCAAACTGGCCGGTCACGGGATCATACTCGCTCAGCATCTGGTACATCTTGCCAAAGATACCCGAGTCGGCAGCATTGGCAGTGCCGGCATAGAGCAGGTAGCCTTTTTGCTGCAACTCCTGATACACGGCCATCTGGTCCTGCGAGTTCATGATGTTGAAATCGTTGTAGCTCGGGACGAGTCGCATGGTGAACTCTCCCGTATAGTTGATGTGTGCCTGGCCGGCCTTACCGCGCTTGGTGGTCACCACAATCACACCTGCCATGGCACGCGCACCATAGATAGAGGTGGCTGAACCGTCTTTCAGAATCTGGAAACTCTCGATATCATCGGCATTCAATCCGGCGATGGCCGATGAAATCAGCGTGTTGGCATCACCCGACGACAACGCATCGGCATCCACATCCACCACGTCTTCCATAATCACACCATCGACTACCCACAGCGGTTTGGAACTACCATAGATAGAAGTGGCTCCACGCACCCTGATCTTGGGTGCCGTACCAAAGGTACCTGTTACATTCTGCACGCTCACACCGGCAGCACGGCCCTCGAGCGAACGGCTGATGTCAGCCAGACCGTCGAGTTTGGTATCCGAAGCATTGAGCTTGGTAGACGCACCGGTAAACAGGCGCTTGTCCACCTTGACCATACCTGTAACGACCACCTCGTTGAGGGTGGTGTTAGACTGCAAACGCACTGTCATTCCGTTGCGTGCCGCAACGGTCTGGGTCTCCATACCCACATAGCTGATAACCAACTTGGTACCCGCCGGTACATTGATGGTGAATTTGCCATCTACATCGGTTACCACACCCGCCTTCTGTTTCTGCGGTACAACAGAGGCGCCAACGATAGGTTCACCCTCGTCCTGAGTGACTACAGTTCCGGAGATTTTAGTCTGTGCCATAGCATTGCCTACACATAGCAGGAAGCTAAGCAGCATGATAGTTAGTTTTTTCTCCATAACATCTCGATTTGGATTTATTAAATATTTGAAAACGGTTGCAAATTTATATTATCCTACCGAATTCACCAAATATATTTTGATAAAATTTCGCCAAAATGCTTATTTTCCCGCCATTTTGCAACCGAAATGGCTTTTTTTTTGTTGTTTGCAACCAAATCACCGCTTTTCCTTTCATTTAGTTCTCTGAAATATCGCCCATAACCGCCCTGCTACCTCCTTTTAGGGATGCACCTATACTGATAATTTATGCAAATTTTATATAATGTTTTTCACAAAAGCGTACAAATAGCCTCATATTGGTCAGCAAGAAAACAGCTATATACATTTCTTGCCAACCGGTTTGTAGTGTTATGCCCACAAATCGGCCAAAGGGAAATTCTATACAATTTTTTCTTATGTACCGAGTTGAGATTAAGAATCGTGAGGATGACCTATCCGCAAGCTAAATGCCACCTTTACGCCGCCAAAGGTGGCATTTAGGTCACCTAAACGCCACGTTTAGGAAAACGAGAGATAGTCTCCAATATTTACAAACATGCAAATAATGGGTCTGGAAAGCAAGCAACAAAAAAGAGACAGCCACGAAAGACCATCTCTTATTGCGATAAATATTTACAATCTGTATTATTTATTCACAGCCTCGGCAAGCTCTGCGCCAGCCTTGAACTTAGCCACTTTCTTGGCAGCAATCTGAATCTTCTCCTTGGTGGCAGGATTAATGCCCTCACGTGCAGGACGCTCGCATACAGCGAATGTACCGAAACCTACCAACTGGATTTTCTCTCCTGCTACGAGCGCCTCTTTGAGGGCGTCTACGGTAGCATCCAATGCTTTCTTGGCATCTCCTTTGCTCAGACCAGCAGCTTCTGCTATCTTGGCAACCAACTCTGTCTTGTTCATACGTATGAGTATTAAATGATTAATAAAACTAATTAACTCTCAATTTTCGCACAAATATAGGTGAAAGATTTTATAAAACAAACAAAATGGGAAGAAAATTGAAGTTTTTGGATAAAATAAGTTGTAAAATAGCGTTTTTTATGGGTGATAACGGATATTTTTCGTAATTTTGCCGCTACTTTCAAACAACGATAATATTATACAAACAAAGATGATACGCAACATCCCCACCATCACCAAGAATCTTCTGATTATCAATCTGCTGGCTTTCATGGCCATGCTGGCCGGGAAGGCTACGCTGCGGATGGATCTGAACGACGTTTTGGGGCTTCATTTCTTCATGGCCTCCGACTTCCACGTCTTCCAGCTGTTCACATACATGTTTATGCACGCCAACTTCCAGCATATTCTTTTCAACATGTTCTCCCTCTGGATGTTCGGCTGCGTCGTCGAGCGTGTCTGGGGGCCAAAGAAATTCCTTTTTTATTACATTTTCTGCGGACTGGGTGCCGGCGTGCTGCAAGAGGTGGCCCAGTTTGTACAGTTTTACCTGATAGCCAGCGAACAGATTCCGGGCTTCTCATTTGCCGACGTGGCCATTGTGGCCGCCAACAGCAATGCGCTGCTCAACCTGTGGACCACGGTGGGTGCCTCGGGAGCCATCTACGCCATCTTGCTCGCGTTCGGCATGATCTTCCCCGAGGAGCGCATCTTCATCTTCCCGTTGCCCTTCCCTATCAAGGGCAAATGGTTTGTGGCCATCTGCGCCGCCATCGAATTTTTCACAGCAATGGGCGGCTCGGGCGACAACGTGGCCCACATGGCCCATCTCGGCGGTATGCTCTTCGGCTTCTTGCTCATCAGATACTGGCGCAAGCATCCCACCGACGGCTACGGATATGCCAACGGGCGCGGATTCTTCGACAACCTGCGCAACCAGTGGGAACAGCGCACGCACCAGAAGACGGCACAGAAGCAGCCGGAGCGCGAGACCGACTGGGACTATAATGCCCGCAAGCAGAAAGAACAGGAAGAGATAGACCGCATACTCGACAAGATTCGCAAGAGCGGTTATGACAGTCTGACCAAGGAAGAGAAACAGCGGCTTTTCGACCAGAGCAACCGACAATGATAGAAGGGCTGAAACGTTTTACCATACAGATGGTGGCCGGCGCCAATGTGGCCACCATCGCGCTGATGCTGCTGGTGGGCTACTCGGGACACCTCAATCCAGCAGGGTCGCCGTGGCTGACCAATGCTGGACTCACCTTCCCCGCATTCATCCTCGCCAACCTGGGATTCCTCATCTTCTGGTTGGTGTGCAAACCCAAGTACGCCCTCATCGCCGTGGCGGGCTTTGTGGTCTGCTATCAGCCCATGCGGGCCTACGTGCCACTGAATGTACCGATGTCGGCACCAGAGGGAAGCATCAAGGTGCTCTCATACAACGTGTGGTACTACGGCGGATTCGAAGAGACGGAGGGCGTCAACCCCATCATCCGCTATATTGCCGACTCCGAGGCCGACATCGTATGCCTGCAAGAGGCATGGCCCAGCGAGCGGGAGCAGGCACAGATAGACTCACTGATACACCCACGCTATCCCTACCGCGACTCGGTGAGGTACAACGACTCGGGCGTGCTGGCCATCTACAGCCGTTTTCCCGTGAAATACAAGGAAAAAATCGATTACACATCCAAAGGCAACCTGTCGTGTGCCTTCACGCTCGACATCGAGGGCGAGGACGTGGTGGTGATCAACAACCATCTGGAGACCACGGGACTCTCGATGGAGGACAAGGCGCAGTTCAAGGAGATGGTCAAGGGCGACATGCAGCGCGACAGTGCCCGCATGGCCTCGCGGAGACTGATAGACAAGCTGGGCGAGGCATCGCGCATCAGGGCCCCACAAGCCCGTGCCGTGGCGCGATACATCCGGAAACATGCCTACCAGAGCATCATCTGCGTGGGCGACTTCAACGATGGACCGCTCTCTTATGCCCACCGCATCGTGTCCGACGGCCTTACCGACTGCTACATCGCTTCCGGCAACGGCCCCGGCATCAGTTATCACCACTCAGGCTTCTACGTGAGGATAGACAATATCCTCTGTTCCGACGACTGGACACCCTACGGGTGCAAAGTGGACCGACAAATCAAGCAAAGCGACCATTATCCCATCTATTGCTGGCTAAAAAAGCGGTCAAAACCATGAATTTGAGCAATAAATTCCGATATTTTTTTTATAATGTGAAAAAAATGCGTATCTTTGCACGACTTTGTGCTAAAGCAGACAACAAATTCAAATAAATATCTAAAATGCAAAACAAAGGAATCGTAATCGTAACGGCCGTCTTGCTGACATTGGCCAGCATCTTCTATCTGTCGTTCTCGGTAGCAACAAACTACTACGACACGCAGGCAGCAAAGCTGACTGACCCAGTGGCCCAGCAGGATTACAAGGACTCTGTAAAGTATCTGGGCATCTACTCTTATCAGAAGTGTCTGGAGACTCAGATTGGCCTTGGCCTTGACCTGAAAGGCGGTATGAACGTCATCCTTGAGATTTCTGTGCCGGATGTGCTCGACAATCTGGCCGACCACAAGACCGACGCTGCCTTCGTGAAATCAATGAAAGAGGCGAGAACGCTGGAAGAAACCAGCCAGAAAGACTTTATCTCGCTGTTTGTAGAAGCTTACCACAAGAATGCACCCGGACATCGGTTGGCAGAAATCTTCGCCACACAGCAGTTGCAGGGTAAGGTGAGCCCGCAGAGCACCGACGACGAGGTGATCAAAGCCCTCCGCGCCGAGGTTCAGTTGGCCATCGACAACTCCTTCAACGTGGTACGCAACCGTATCGACAAGTTCGGTGTGGTACAGCCCAACATCCAGAAGCTGGAAGGACAGGACGGACGTATCATGGTGGAAATGCCGGGTGTCAAAGAGCCTGAGCGTATGCGCAAGCTGCTGCAGGGTAGCGCCAACCTGGAGTTCTGGGAGACCTACAACGCCGAGGAAATCGTGCCTTACTTCTCACAGATTGACCAGCGTTTGGCCCACAGCGGCGAGGCCAAGGACACTGTAGCTACAGACACAGCTGCCGTAAAGGAAACTGCCGAGAAAGCCGCTCAGCCCAAATTCCAGATCAAGGACGCTGCCAAGAAGGCCGATGCCGGCGTAGCTGCAAGCACAGAGGCACAGATGGCCGAGGCCAAGAAGCAGCACCCGCTGCTCGCAATGCTCCAGCCCACCGGTAAGGGTCAGCTGAGCATGGTGGCTTTTGCCAATGTTCGCGATACAGCTGCCATCAACCAGATTATCCAGTCAGAGACAGCCAAGCAGATTCTTCCTTCAGACGTAAGACTGCTGTGGAGTGCCACTCCTACCGATATGTACGGAGAGCAGGTGAAGAACATCTACGAGCTCCACGCCATCAAGGTGACTTCCACCAATGGCCGTGCACCGCTCGAGGGTGATGTCATCACCAATGCAAGCGATGAGTTCAACAACCTGACTGGTGCTCCTGAGGTGAGCATGCGCATGAATCCCGAGGGTGCACGCCGCTGGGCAAGCATCACCAAGGCCAACGTGGGCAAAGCCATTGCCATCGTGCTCGACGACGCCGTTTACTCGGCTCCCCGTGTAACCTCTGAGATCGACGGCGGCCAGTCGTCTATCTCTGGTAACTTCACCGTTGAGATGACCAAAGACCTCGCCAACACCTTGAAATCGGGACGTATGCCCGCACCCGCACGCATCGTACAGGAAGAGGTGGTAGGTCCTACACTCGGTGCCCAGTCTATCCAGCAGGGTATTATATCCTTCATCATCGCCTTTGTACTCCTCATCATCTACATGGTTTTGATGTACAACTTCATCCCGGGCATGATAGCCAACTGCGCATTGGTAGTCAACGTATTCTTCACACTGGGTATTCTCACATCATTCCAGGCTGCGCTCACCATGAGCGGTATCGCCGGTATGGTGCTTTCGCTTGGTACAGCTGTGGATGCCAACGTGCTTATCTATGAGCGCATCAAGGAAGAGCTCCGCGCCGGCAAGATGATGAAGCAGGCCGTGAAAGCTGGTTACAGCAATGCTTTCAGCGCCATCTTCGACTCTAACTTCACCTCACTCATCACAGGTGTCATCCTGTTGGCATTCGGTACCGGTCCCATCCAAGGTTTTGCCACTACATGGATCATTGGTATTCTCTGCTCGTTCTTCAGCGCCGTATTCCTCACACGTCTTGTTTATGAGAACCGCCTCAACAAGGACAAGTGGATGAACCTGAAATTCTGGACCGGCCTGTCGAAGAACCTCGTACAGGGCACTAACTTCAAGTTCATGTCTGTCTACAAGGTATCTTTCTCGGTTGCTGCAGCAGCACTGGTTATCTTCATCATCAGCTTCTTCACACGTCAGCTCGACCAAAGCATCGACTTCACGGGTGGCCGCAACTATGTAGTCCAGTTTGAGAAGTCTACAGAGCCCGAGCAGGTACGTGAGATTCTGAGTCAGGCATTCCCTGGCTGCACCAACAGCGCCCTCTCGCTTGGTACAGACAACAAGACCATCCGTATCTCAACCAACTATAAGATCGAGTCGAATAGTCCGACAGTAGATGACGAGGCTGAGACCATGCTCTACAAAGCGCTGAAGAAGAACGGTCTGGTAAGCCAGGCTTCGGTAGCCGACTTCAAGAACCCGGACGTACGTCAGGGAGGCTCCATCATCAGTTCTTCCAAGGTAGGTCCTTCGGTAGCTAAGGATGTAACCAATGGCGCTATTGTGAGTGTGATCATCGCATTGATCGCCATCTTCGTATACATTCTCATCCGTTTCCGCAACGTTGCGTTCTCTATAGGTTCTACTGTAGCCCTTACATTGGACGCTATCACCGTTATCGGTCTCTTCTCGCTGTTGCAGGGCTTGCTTCCCTTCTCATTAGAGGTAGACCAGACCTTCATCGGTGCCGTGCTGACGGTTATCGGTTACTCTATCAACGATAAGGTGGTGGTATTCGACCGTATCCGTGAGAATCTCCGCCTGCATCCGAAGCAGGACTATCAGGTACTGTTCAACAACTCCATCAACCAGACATTGGCACGTACCATCAACACCTCTGTCTCTACATTGCTCGTGTTGCTCTGTATCCTCTTCCTTGGTGGCAAGAGTATCCAGCCGTTTGCCTTCGCCTTGACGATGGGTGTTGTCTTCGGTACACTCTCTTCTATCTTCATCGCTTCGCCGATTGCATATCTCGTGCTGGGTCGCAAGATTCGTGACCGCCGTGGTGAGGTTGAGGAGGCATAAAGTCTGTGAGCTGACTCACAAAAGAACATATATAAAAACCGCGCCGGAGATTTTCCGGCGCGGTTTTTTATGCGATTATGTGACGGTGTGTTACAACTCCACCGCCTTGAGTTCTGCCAAAGCCTTCTGACAGTCACGCTCTGCATCGAGAACTTTTTCCATGGCATCGTAATACAAACCTGCGCCCACCGTGTAGTCTATCACAGAGATGGCACCGGCATCCAACGCCTTCTTCAGCAGCTGTGTATTATCTGCACCTTGCACCGCCTGGCGGTAGGCATCTGCCACACCCCGCAAGCCAACGGCACGCTGATAGAGCGCCTGCAGCTGCCCATAGAATCGCACCGTAGCATCTGTCTCACGAGCCTTGGCAGCCTCTACAGCCGCTTTGGCCTGACGCACCTTGTGGCGGTTGCTCCACAATGGCAGCGACATACCCACTGACACGCCTTGATAGCGCTCTCCCAACGTCTTCTCGCTCATATAGCCCACCGAAATACTGGGAAGTCCCATCGTCTTACTCAAAGAGAGTTGTTTACGGCTTACCTCTATATCTTGTTTCACGTACGCCAGCACCGGACTCTTGGCCGCTGCCTCTGTGTACCAACTGCTGAAATCGCCAGGCATACTCACGACAGGGAAGGCAAGCTGTCC
The DNA here is from genome assembly GCA_004554665.1 of Bacteroidales bacterium. GTDB lineage: Bacteria > Bacteroidota > Bacteroidia > Bacteroidales > Bacteroidaceae > Prevotella. The sequence continues at coordinate 72,643 of SFKY01000002.1, read as the reverse complement.
CAACTGCAGCGGCTGACCGCCATTCAATTGGGCAAGCTGCGTCATCACAGCCGCCCGCTCTGTTTCCACGCGCTTGATTTCGGCCAACACCTGCCCCAAAGCCAGTTTCACATTATTATATTCCATCTGGTTGCCGTCGCCTGCTTCCAACCTACGCTGTTGCGCCTTGGAGATTTCCTCTGCATGCGACTTCCTCACAGCCAGTTCCTGCAACAGCCCGTCATAATAGGCCACATCGAGCAGGCACTGCTTGGCTTCGAGCAAGACATCCATACGGTCAGCCCGATATTGCCACTCCACCAACTGGTTTTTGCCTTTCGCCACCCTACTCTTTGCGCCAGAGAGTGTGGCCAAGTCAAAACTCTGTTCCACGGTAATGTCTTCACGGTGACCGATAGCAGACGGATTCCCCCACAGATAGTTGAATCCCACCTCTGGGTCCGACAAGTAGATCTCTGTCTTGTTAGCCTCTTTCTCGGCATCAGCCGCACTGCGGAGAGCCTTGAGCGTCGTGTTGTTACGCTCGATGGCCGAAAGAGCCTCTTCCATCGTAGTTTGGGCGGCCATCTGGCCTGTTGCCAGAAGTGCCGCTACCATAATAAATGTATGTTTCATACGCTCTCAGTATTAAAGAGTTGTTTGTTGTTTTCTATTGGTAATCAAGTACATAATCGGGATGACAAAGCCGTTGAGCAAAGTCGAGGTAAACAGTCCGCCGAGTATCACCTTGGCCATCGGGCTCTGAATCTCGTTACCCGGCAAGTCACCTCCGATAACCATCGGAATCAAGGCGAGCGCCGAAGTCAACGCCGTCATCAGAATAGGATTCAGACGGTCTGCCGATCCTCGCATCACGCTCTCCATCAGAGGCACACCCTCTGCACGAAGATCCTTATACCGCGCTATCAGCAACATGCCGTTGCGCGTAGCGATTCCGAAGAGCGAGATAAAACCGATGATGGCCGGAATGCTCACCATGCCGTGGGTCATCCAGATGGCCAGCACGCCGCCCACTAAAGACAACGGCAGGTTGACCAGCACCACTGCCGACTCGCGGAGACTATGGAACTGGTTGTAAAGCAGCATGAAGATGACGAAAATCGACAATATCGATGTGAGGAAAAGCGTACGCGAGGCCGCCTGCTCACTCTCAAACTGTCCGCCATATTCCACATGGTAGCCCTCGGGCAGTTTTACCTGCTCCTCGATGGCATCCTGGATATCGTTCACCACACCCCGCAAATCGCGGCCAGCCACATTGGCAGACACCACCACCTTGCGCGACACATTTTCGCGGTTGATGGTGTTGGGACCTGCCGATGACACCACATCCGCAATGCTTCCGAGTGGCACTTTCTGCCCGTTGGCATCCACGAGCAGGGCACCGATACGCGAGGCCGACTCCCTGCTTGCCTCGTCCACACGGAGCGTCAGGTCAAACGCCTGGTTGCCTTCATACACCTGCGACACAGCCTCACCGGCCAGCAATGCGCTCACCATCTCGCCAAACTCCGGCAGGGTAATGCCATACTTAGCCAACATCTCGCGGCGGGGAACCACCTTGAGCTGCGGACGCTCCACCTGCTGCTCCACGGTCAGGTCTGCGATACCCTCCACATCTTCCACGGCCTCCTTGATTTGGTTGGCCACTGCAAACATGCGGTTCAGGTCAGTACCAAACAGTTTGATGGCAATATTGGCGCGGGTTCCCGACAGCATCGCATCGATGCGATGGGTGATGGGCGATCCCACTTCCACACTCACACCGGGAATTTCGGCCATACGATGCCGCACATCGGCTATCAGTTCGTCCTTGCTCCGGTCCTTGAGCACATAGGGGGCCTCTATCTCCGAGTTGTTCACACCCAAGGCATGCTCGTCGAGCTCAGCCCTACCCGTCTTTCGGCCCACGACCTGTATCTCAGGAATCTCCAGCAGCGCCTGCTCGGCCATCCGCCCAATCCGGTCGGATTCGTCAAGCGACACGCCCGGCAACGTGCTCACTCCGATGGTGAACGAACCCTCATTGAAGGGCGGCAAGAAACTGCGCCCCAACGTGGAGAAAACCACCACCGCCAATACCACCGCCACACCCGTGGCACCCAGCACCCAACGCCAGCGGGCCAGCGCCCATGCCAGTGCCTTGGCATACCAGCGCTTCAGCGTCACGGCCACATACGACTCTTTCTGTTCCTTGCCGCCGTCTTCCTTGCCACGTCCGGCCAAAAGATAGGTACACAGCACAGGCGTAAGGGTGAGGGCCACCACTGTAGACGACCCAAGGGCCACAATAAAGGCAATGCCCAGCGGCACCAGCATGCGTCCCTCCATACCCGAGAGGAAAAACAGCGGCACAAAACTGGCCACAATGATCAGCGTAGAGTTGAGGATGGGCATACGCACCTCACGCGAGGCATCGAAGACCACATCCTTGATGCGCCGCCGCTGTGCCTCGGGCAACAGTCGGTTTTCGCGTAGCCGCTTAAAGACATTTTCCACATCCACGATGGCATCATCCACCAGCGAACCTATGGCGATACACATACCGCCCAGACTCATGGTGTTGATGGTCAGCCCCATCCACCGCAGGGCAAGCACCGATGTGACGAGCGCAAGCGGGATGGTGACCAACGAGATGAGGGTGGTGCGCACATTCATCAGGAAGATGAAGAGCACGATGACCACAAACAGGCCACCCTCGATGAGCGCCTGCTTCACGTTGTCGATAGAACTCTCGATAAAACGCGACTGGCGATAGATGTCGGTCGACACCCGCACGTCCTTCGGCAGTGTCTGTCCCAGCGATTGCAGCGTAGCGTCCAGCGCCTCGGTCAGTTCCAGCGTACTCGTATTGGGCTGCTTGGTCACCGTCATCATCACGGCCTGCTTGCCGTTGTGCGAGGCCACACCCATACGCGGCATCTTGCTCCCGATCCGTACCTCGGCCACATCGCGCAGGCATACCGGCATGTTGCCAACGGTCTTCACCACCGCCGCGCCCAACTGGTCTACGCGATTGGTGGCCAACATGCCACGGATAATATACTCATTGCCATACTCATAGATTATGCCTCCAGCCGTGTTCTGGTTCATCCCCTGCACGGCAGCATACACTTCGGCCAGTCCCACACCGTAGTGGGTCATCTTCTCAGGACTGATCAGAATCTGGTACTCCTTGATATCACCGCCCAATACGGTCACCTGCGCCACACCTCCTGTGGCCAGCAGTCGCGGACGAATGGTCCAGTCGGCCAATGTACGCAGGTCGCGCAGCGAGGTGCTGTCGGCGGTCAGTGCCACTATCATCAGCTCGCCAAGGATAGACGACTGTGGCCCCAGCGTGGGGTTGCCCGCACCCTTGGGCAGGGCATCACGCACCATCGCCAGTTTCTCAGATACCACCTGGCGTGCCCGGTAGATATCGGTACCCCAGTCAAACTCCACCCAGACGATAGAAAAGCCCGTAGTAGACGATGAGCGCACACGCCTAACATTGGTCGCGCCGTTTACCGAGGTCTCGATCGGGAACGACACCAACCGCTCCACCTCTTCAGGCGCCATACCCGGCACCTCTGTCATCACCACCACCGTAGGGGCGTTGAGGTCCGGGAAAACGTCCACCTCCATGTGGGTCGACGTATATATTCCCCCCACCATGAGCAACACAGCAGTCACCATGACCAGCAACCTGTTGCGGAGAGAGAATCGTATAATCTTATTCAGCATTGTATTGTCATTAATCGTAAAACAAAAGTCAGTCAACCATCCATCACAAATTCCCAATCATGAATTATGAATTGTGAATTATGAATTATAAATTGTGAATTATCAATGGTTGTGGTTATGTCCCTCAGGAATAGCCCCCGACATACCCGCCAGACGCACCTGAGTGGCACCTTTCACCACCACCTCATCACCGGCCTTCAGTCCTTGGGTAATCTCCACGCGCTCCCCATTGTCCCGGCCTATGGCCACCTCCTGTTTCACGAAGGCACCATGCTCGTCCTTCACAGCCACGAAGACATAATATACGCCCTGCGACTCGGTGAGTGCGGTCACCGGCACCGAGATGACACCCGGCACGGACTTGCCCAACAGGAACACCTCGGCAAAAGCTCCGGACACGAAATCGCCGACATTGTCAAACTCGAACGTCACAGGCACCGTGTACGCATTGTCTGCCGAGGCACGGCCACAAGCCACCAAACGTCCGTGCAGGTCGGCCAGCCGATAGACCGTCTTGTCGGCCCCTACCCTGAAGTTGGCACCGCTCACCTGTCTAATCTCACGGTAGTAAGTCTCCGGCACATCGGCACGCAACTGCAGTTTGCGGTTCTTGGTCACCGTCATGATGGGGTCGCCCACCTGTACATAGTCGCCTTGGCGCACCATCCGGCTTTTCACATACCCGGCTATGGGTGCTGCCACCACCATCGCCGACTCTCCCTTCTCTGCAGCGGCACCCAGCGCCGCCCTGGCCGTCTCGTACTCGGCCTTGGCCTGCTCCAACTCACGCTGCGAGATAATCTTGTCTGCTGCCAGACCCTGCGCCCTTACATAGGCCTGCCGCGCCGCCTCACAGGCTATGCGCGCCTTCTGGGTGGCGTCGCCATCCTGCAATTGGCGGGCCGAGATGGTAGCGATGGTCTGTCCGTCCACCACGGCAGCACCCTCGGTGACCGATGCATTGGCAAATGTCACGATACCGCTGGCTGTAGCCACTACGGTCTGCTCGTCGCCCACAGACGAGAGCAACTGGCCACCGACACGGATGACATGGGTAAAGTCGACTGCCTCGACACGCTCTGTGGCCACACCGGCCTGTTTCATCTGATGCTCCGTCAGCACAATCTCGTCGGCGTGTCCTTCCTCATGATGGTGCTCCTCTTCCTTGTCGGCATGCTGATGACCACACGAAACCATACCGAAGGCTCCGAGGACAAGGAGAGCAAATACTGTATATCTGAATGTTTGATTGGGTTTCATAAATGCTCTTATTAATAATGTGTATTTTGTAAATAGGTATAGAAGGCAGTTTCGGCCCACTCTGCCGACCCTGTCGCACCACCGGCCACTGCCTGCCGCAACGGCCAGCGGCATCAGGAAACCCAAACAGGAGGAGCCCGCAATGCATGGATGGAGGGCGGACGTACGGGGCACGGCTCTCCACCGGATATCAGCGGGAAAGGTATGGCAAACAAGACGGCACGCACCGACCATTCGCCCCAGAAGATAGCAAAGGCCTGCAAGCCCTCAGGGACAGAGACCTGCTGTATGGCCGTCTGCCTGCTCACCATCATCTGCAGATGGCGGTCGCAGATCACCTTGCCGCCCTTCTCACGCTCTTCATGGTGTGCGGTGTGCTCATCGTTGTACGCACCATCGTGCACACAGCGCTCTACCACCACACACACCCGGTGGCCATGATGGTGGTGCGGCACAGCAGGTATGACTATCAGCAGGATAATCCATACCCACAAGGCTATCTTCTTCTCTATGCGTGTCATCATTAGAATGCTACAAAGATAGCACTTAATCTTTACAACCGGGTTGCAAAAGGGCATAAATATGGCAAAAAGAGGTCGTTTTTTCATCGTACGGCAGTTGGTGTACGATCGTATTGCAGTTGGTGTACGATCGTACGGCAATTGCGATACGAGCGTACACCAACTGCAATACGGTCGCCAAACGCCATTTGGGACGCACAAAAAAGACAGGGATGCGACCGCCAATTGCGCGGCCCGTCCCTGTCTTATATGGTAGGATGGTGGCTGTACCTACTCTTCGGTATAGAGCACCTGTATCACTGTCTGCCCCACCGCCTTGAGTGTCTGCCGGTCTATGTGCTCCATATCGTCTGCCAACGTGTGCCACGTGGGGCCGAAGCTGCTCTGGGCGCAGTCGGGATAATAGGGTATGATGTCGATGGTCGGGATGCGGGCCACCTCGTTGAGGGGCACATGGTCATCGGTCACCATGCCACCATCTTGTTTGGGGAAATAACTCCCGAAGCCGGCCTGCCGTGCGGCCCGCCACACCTTTTTCACAATCTCAGGCGCATACTGGAGCGACACACCTTCGCGATAGAAGCGTGCCCCCTGTCCTCCCACCATATCGAGGAGTATGCCGTAACGCGCCTCGTAGCCTTGGGGCAGATGGGCGGCAAAGTGCTGGGCACCCAAGGCCCAACTGCCGTCGCCGTCGGTATCGGTAGCCCATTGGGGGACACCCCAGTCTTCGGCATCGAAACACACAAAGTCCACACCGAGAGCCAATGTGTTGTCTTGCTGCAACAGCCGGGCTATCTCGAGCATCACCGCCACGCCGCTGGCAGCATCGTTGGCTGCCATGATGGGCTTACGCCAGTTGGCAGAGTCGGGATCGTTGTCCGCCCAGGGCCTGCTGTCCCAATGGGCGCAAAGCAGGATGCGCGTGGTGACCTCAGGGCGATAGCGGGCGATGATGTTCTGACTCTTGAGCACGGTGCCGTCGTACCCCCGCAAGTCTGCGTGCTGACGGCTGACGGTGCATCCGTAAGCCTCGAAACGGGCCGCTATCCAGTCGGCACAGCGGTCGTGGCTCGGCGTGTTCATGGCTCGGGTGCCAAAGTCGCACTGGGCCTGAGTAAAGGCGTAGGCGCTGTCGGCATTGAACTCGGGGCCAACGGGGTTGACCTTTTCGAGCGCCTCTTCGGCCTCCATGCCCTCAGTGGCACCATGTCCCAATCCTGCAGCGCCCCATCCATAGACGAGTAGCGCCGCGGCAGCCAGACAGATACATCCAGATACAAGTTTCATCTTTCGGGTCATTGTTATGCTTGGTGTTTGTGTTGTTGTACTTGTGTCATCACACGGAGCCAGTTGCCGCCCCATATCTTGCAGATGTCTTCCTCGGAGTAGCGCTGGCGCAAGAGATAGAGGGTGAAGCGTATGGCTTCGGCAGCATCGGCCATACCAGGCACACCGCCGTCGCCGTCGAAATCGGTACCCAGCCCCACATGGTCTATGCCCATGATGTCGACAGCATGGCGCAGGTGGTCTAAGGCATCGTGGAGGGTGGCTTCGCCCTGCCGGCGGAGGAATCCGGGATAGAGGGTGATATGGGCGACACCACCACGGGCTGCCAGGGCGCGCAACTGGTCATCGGTAAGATTGCGAGGCACATCACAGAGTGCCTTGCAGCAACTATGGCTGCACACGATGGGTGTCTCGCTGACGCTGAGCGCATCGTAGAAGCTCGATTCGGCGGCATGGGAGAGATCCACCATCAGTCCCTGGCGGTTCATCTCGTGTATCACCTGCTCGCCAAAGGCACTCACGCCGCCGTGGGTGGCGCTGCCCCTTGCCGAGTCACAGATGGCATTGTCGCCATTGTGACAGAGCGTGATGTAGACCGCTCCCCTTTGGGCAAAATGGGCAATGTTGGCCAGATCGCTGCCGATAGCCAGTCCGTTTTCGATGCCCAGCATGATGCTCTTGCGCCTCTCGCGCTTGTTGCGGTAGAGGTCTTCGGGGGTGCGTGCCTGCCGGATATAGTCGGCATGGCGTTGGAGGATGCCGCCTATCTTGTCGAATATCAGGTCGGCGTAGGCTGTAGGCGTGTCGGCAGGCAGGGGTGATACCGATGTCCATGTCTCGCCTGCCTTGGGCTGGGGCAGATAGGCCACCATCGTGGTCGCATCAAGCCGCCCGTCGGCCATTTTGTGCAGGTCGACGAGGATTCGGCTGTCACGTCGGCCGAAGTCGACGCCTTGGGGGAAAAACATGGGGGTGTCGCAGTGGGTATCGAGGGTGAGCATACGGTCGTGCAACTGCTTGGCGCGGCCAAACTCAGCAGCACGGTCGACGAGCCATCGGAACAGGCGGCCTCCGTCTTCGCCAAGCCACTCGGGATGCCACTGCACACCAAGGACATCTTTGAGGCGGGTGCTCTCCATCGCCTCCACCACTCCATCGGGGGCCAAGGCCGTGACACGGAACAACGGGCCGGTGTCTTTGACAGCTTGGTGATGGAACGAATTGACGTAGATCTGCTCCTCCGGGTACAGGTCGTGCAGCACCGAAGCGGGCTGTATACGCACGCTATGGGTGGGCAGGTCTCGGGCACCCTGCTGCGAATGTTTGATAGGGGTCTCTATGTGCTGGCTTACCTTGCCGCCAAGGGCCACGGCCAGCGTCTGGATGCCACGGCAGATGCCCAACATGGGTATCTGCCGGTTGTAGGCCAATCGGGTGATGAGCAGTTCGGGCAAATCGCGCTCGGCATTGATACTGCCCAGCACAGGTTCGGGCTCCTCGCCCATCCACAGGGGGTTGTAGTCGCCGCCGCCGGTAAGTAGCAGTCCGTCTATACGATCGAGCGTATTGATAATGACAGCCTTGTCGGCTACAGGGGGGATGAGCAGCGGCACGCCGCCCGCCTCGACCACCTGCCGATAATACCGGTCACGCACCTGGGCATCGCCATCCGCATAATTGGCAGTGATGCCAATCACCGGTCGGCGACAGGCTTCGGGATAGGTCGCATAGATGGATTCCAGATGCGACTCAATACAAAAATTATCCATATAATAAAAGAAAGGCGGTCGCCACGACCGCCTATTTGGTTATTCCTCGGTACGTACCGTAATCTCGCGTTTGATACTCTGCTCCAACGAGATGAGGGTCTCGGTGGAAACCACACCCGGGATGGTCTGCAACTGATTGTTGAGCAGATCCATCAACTGCTCGTTGTCGCGGGCATAGAGCTTGAGGAGCATGGTGTAAGAACCCGTGGTGAAGTGACATTCCACTATCTCGGGGATGCTGCGCAGACGGCCTACCACCTCTTTGTACATGCTGCCGCGCTCCAGATTGAGCCCGACATAAGTGCAGGTGGAATAGCCGAGGCTCTTGGGATTGACATAGAATCCGCTACCTGTGATTACGCCGTTGTCGATGAGATGCTGAACACGCTGGTGGATGGCAGCACGAGACACACCACACTCGGCAGCCACATCTTTGAAAGGAATACGGGCATTTTTAGCAAGAATACCCAGTATCTTTTTGTCAAGTTTGTCTATTTTATCCATTTCTTCGTAATAGATTTTATACTTTATCGGGGCAAAAGTAGGTATTTTTGCGGACATGGACAAACAAAATGCACGAATTTTTTAGCAAAACCCGTGCATTTTGTCATCTTATAAGATTTATTTTCAATTCTTGGGTGCTGCTTGTTCAATCCCTTCCAGCTCTACGGTGAAAATAAGCGTGGAATAAGGTTTGATTTGGCCAGCCTGTCGCGAACCGTAGCCCAACTCTTGCGGGATGTAAAGTTCCCACTTACTGCCTACAGGCATCATGGTCAGGGCTTCTGTCCAACCCTTGATTACTTGGGTACAGCCAAAGGTGGAGGTCTGCGGCGTACGCTTGTAGCTGCTGTCGAAGACGGTGCCGTCTATCATCTTGCCTTCGTACTTCACCGTCACCCTGTCCTTGTCGGTGGGGACAGCGCCGGTTCCTGCACGCAGAATCTTATATTGCAGTCCAGAGGCCGTAGTCTTCACGCCTTCCTTGTCGCGGTTCTGCGCCAACCACTGTTCGTTGGCCTCACGGTAAACACGCTGCGCCTCTTCACGACTTGCAACGAGCCTGTCCTCAAAATATTCGCGGGCCTTGTCGTCGGTAAACAGGGTAGAGTCGCCCACCAAGGCAGCGCGGAATCCTGCGGTGAAGAGATCGGCGCTGATGGAGTCGGACGTGCCCTCAAACTTGCTTGCCGTTCCCGGCAATATGCGCTCGAGAACCATACGGGCGACCTGCGCTCCGGCATTGTATGCCTTGTATTCGGGGTCGCTGAAGCGCGCCATCGCTTCGTTGAAGCCTTTCACCACGTCGTGCATGTAGGCGGTATCTACCTGATACTCCTGCTGGAGATACTGGATGAGTCCCAGCGTGGCAGCCTTGCCGGCAGCAAAGCTCACCGAGTCGGAAGCGGTGGCCAACACCACGGGCTGTGCTGCAACCTCCACAGCCTCAGCCGACTTCTTTTTCTTCTTGTCAGCAGATACTATATTAAAAGAAGCACTCGCCGAAAAGACGAGTGCCAGCAATATGATTTTTTTCATTTCTTATTTCAAGAAAGGGAATTTATTTGGGGTTTACCTCCACCAACTCTATCTTGAAAATCAGCATAGAGAAAGGCTTGATGTCACCCTGACCGTTTTCGCCATAAGCCATGTTCTGGGGAATGTAAACCTCCCAAACAGAACCAGCAGGCATGTGTACCAAGGCTTCTGTCCAGCCCTTGATAACCTGGTTGGCACGCAGTTTGATAGGCTCGCCACGCTTGTAAGAGCTGTCAAACACCTTGCCCTCAAGCGTCTTGCCCTCATAGTGTACCTTTACCAAAGAAGTATCCTTCGGCATAGCGCCGGTACCCTCTTTGATTACCTTGTACTGTACGCCGGAAGGAAGTGTAACCACGCCGGGCTTGGTCTTGTTCTCGGCCAAGAACTTCTCGCCAGCCTCCTTATTGGGGCCATACTGCTTCATCATGTTCTCGCTCTTGATGGTCATCATCTTGCGCTGAGCCAGCTCCTGTGCCTCCATCTGGGTGAACACACCCTTCTTGCCGGCAGTAGCGGTGATAAAGCCAGCGAGGAAATTCTTCAGCGAGATAGTCTTGGTAGAATCGTCGCCAAACACCTCATGATTGATACCTTTTACCATCTGATTGGCAATCTGCTGGCCAATCTGGATACCGGCATAGTAAGCAGCCTTGCCCTTGTCGTCGCCTGCATTGGCACCGTCGCAAAGACCCTTGAAGAACTGGTCCATGTAAGTGGTGTCAACGCCCATACGGCCTACCAAGAACTCCTTCAAACCCTGCGTCTGAGCCATACCCATGGCGTAGCTCATGGTGTCTACATCGGTTCTCAGGTTAGCCTTGGGTGTTGAATGGCCGCAAGAAGTGAACGCTGCGGCAGCAATAGCCATAACGGCTACAAAAGTCAACTTTTTCATTGTTTTTATTCTATTGTTTTTATAATGTTTCCGATTCGTGGCTTTACAGCACCTCAATCAACTCGACATCGAACACGAGTGCCGAGAAAGGAGGAATGCTCTGGCCTGCACCACGCTCGCCATAACCAAGCTGATAGGGAATGAAGAAACGGTACTTGGCACCCTCCTGCATGAGCTGGACACCCTCGGTCCAACCGGCAATGACCTGATTGAGACCAAACACGGCAGGCTCACCACGCTGTACGCTACTGTCGAAAAGCGTGCCATCGACCAACATACCCTCGTAATGGCAACGCACCTTGTCGGTGGCCTTCGGCTGCTTGCCGTTACCGGGTTTGATCACCTGATACTGCAGACCCGACGGCAGTGTCACCACGCCCTCCTTGGCCGCATTGGCTGCGAGATATGCCTCGCCCTTGGCCTTATTCTCCTTGAAACGCTCCGAAGCGGCGGCACGCTGCTTCTTCTCTTGCGCTGCAAAAAACTCCTGTACGATAGTCTGGGCTTCCACATCCGAAAGCTGGAGGTCGGCACCTGCCAACACGTCTTTGATAGCCAAGGCAAAATCATCAATGTTGAGGTCTGTGGCACCCATATCCGACAACTGTCGGCCTATACCAAGACCCAAAGCATAACTTACTTTATCCATGTAATTGTCTAAGTGAATTTGTATTTTGCGTGCAAAGGTAACAAATTATTGTCAGAACCTCACGCCTATTTGGTGAAAAATTGCTATTTTTGTGGAAAGTTAATCATTTAAAGGAGTTTAAGGAGATACCAACAATGAAAAAAATCGTATTTCTTACGGGAGCCGGCATGTCAGTGGAGAGCGGTTTCAAGACCTTTAGAGGGAGTGACGGACTATGGGAGGATTTTCCCGTGGAACAAGTGGCCTCGCACGAGGGATGGCTGGCCGACCCGACGCTGGTGATCAATTTCTACAACTCGCTCCGGCACAAGCTGTTTACAGCCCAGCCCAACGAGGGGCACAAGTTGATACACGAGTTGGAAACCGACTTCGACGTGACTGTAGTGACCCAAAATGTGGACAACCTGCATGAGAAAGCAGGATCGACCCATGTGATACACCTGCATGGCGAACTGGACAAAGTCTGCTCCAGCGACAATCCCTACGACCCCCGATACATCCAACAGCTCACCCCTGAGCATCCCGAAGTGGAACCCGGAACCCAAGCAGGCGACGGCAGTCTGCTGCGCCCCTTCATCGTCTTCTTCGGCGAGAGTGTCCCCATGATCGAACCGGCCGCCGAAGAGGCCCAGCAAGCCGACATCTTCGTCATCATAGGCACCTCTCTCAACGTGTATCCGGCAGCCGGACTGGTACGTTTTGCCCCACCCCGCTGTCCCATCTACCTGATCGACCCCGACCCGGTAACGCCCAACAGCAAGCAACCGTTTACCCACATCCGCAAGGGTGCCAGCGAGGGCATGCGCGAGCTCGTCCGCATCCTCCGCGGTGAATAGACAGCATGGCCCAAGGCTGAATTGCGATCGCGATTCATTATTATAATAAGGTGTAGATGCCGCCAGCAGAGGCAACAGTCGGGCGGTTTTCCGATCTTCAGGCAAATAATTCCTGCAACACCGACAGCGACCGGAGTTCGGGAAACTGTGGTACGTGCAAGCGATAATAGTGCAGAATCCACCCGGTGCACCGATTGCGCTCCTCGCGGCTCATCCTGAAGAGGTGCATGGTCTGATAGTCCATGCGCATGAGCGGGATGATACGGCCGGCCTCATCGGCAGCCACATAGTCGGCATGACAGGGCAACCGGTCGGTAAACACGCCCTCGCGCAAGTCGAAACAGCGACCCGGCGCAAAGTCGTCCAGATTGGGGAAGAAGCCCAAAAACCGGGAGAGGCGCATCATAAAGACCAGATGGAAATTGGCATAGCTCCGCGAAGCTCCATCGAGCCACAGCACACTGTGCTCCACATAGTCGAAAAGCAGGTTGTTCTGCCGCTCGCCACGTGTGGCGTGGCAGAGGAACTCGGCCAGAAAAAGCGAGATGGACAACTTGTAGGGATCGGCGGGGATAGACACAAGCGGCACCAGCAACCGCACATCCTTGATGTGCTGCAACGAGGCATTGGGACGGTAGTCGAAAACCAAGTCGAGCAGATGGAGTGGCTGGAAAAACTGCTTCTTCAGTTTCCCCTTCGCCGTGCGTGGCATACGGCAGACAAACGACACCCTCCCCACCTCGGCCGTGAGGATGTCGACAATCAGTTGTGCGTCGCCATACTTGACACTATGCAACACAATTGCCTTGGTTTTTACCTGCATGATGCCACAAAAATAATAAAAAACAGGCATTTCAAGAAAATTTTTATGATAAAATTTGGCCAATCCAACAAAAACATCTAACTTTGCACCCGCTAATTAAGACGCGCGGTCCCTTCGTCTATCGGTTAGGACGAGAGATTTTCATTCTCTAAAGAGGAGTTCGACTCTCCTAGGGACTACAACAAAATAAAAGAAGATAATAACAAAGATGGCAAATCACAAATCATCACTGAAGAGAATCCGTCAGACAAAGGTCAAGACGCTGCATAACAAATATTATGCAAAGACGATGCGCAACGCCGTACGCAAACTGCGCGCTACTACAGACAAGGAAGAGGCTGTAAAGATGTACCCCGCCGTACAGAAGATGTTGGACAAATTGGCTAAGACCAATATCATCCACAAGAACAAGGCTGCCAACATCAAGTCAAGTCTGGCACTGCACATCAACAAGTTGGGCTAATCACACACACAAGATAATCCAGAAGAGGTCACCATACGGCGGCCTCTTTTTTTGGTACCCACCTCCCATCCATCTGCGAAGGCATACACCAATCTATTCATGGCGTTTACGAGTCGTAAACGCGGCATTTAGCATGGCTAAACGCCACCTTTAGCCAAAACATCCGATACATCCACCCTTTGGACACACCACGCCAGCCCACGTACAAAGTACGTGGAGGGAGCCCATATTTTCCACCGAAAATTTCTCCATGTCCATCTTTTTTGCTACCTTTGCATAAGAAACATTAGTTTACAAGCAAATGGCAGAAAATCAGAACATAGAGAACAATTATTCGGCCAGCAACATCCAGGTGCTTGAGGGCTTGGAGGCTGTGCGCAAGCGTCCCGCCATGTACATTGGCGACATCAGCGAGAAGGGTCTGCACCACCTTATCAACGAGACGGTGGACAACTCGATCGACGAGGCGATGGCCGGATATTGTACAGACATAGAGGTGACCATCAACGAAGACAACTCGGTGACCGTGGAGGACAACGGCCGCGGTATCCCCGTGGACGAGCACAAGAAGCTCCACAAATCGGCACTCGAGGTGGTCATGACGGTGCTCCATGCCGGCGGCAAATTCGACAAAGGCTCCTACAAGGTGAGCGGCGGTCTCCACGGTGTCGGCGTGAGCTGCGTCAACGCCCTCTCCACACACATGCTCTCGCAGGTGTACCGCGACGGCAAGATCTATCAGCAAGAATACGAAAAGGGCAAGCCGCTCTACGCTGTCAAAGTGGTGGGCGAGACTGACAAGAGAGGTACCCGCCAGCAGTTCTGGCCAGACCCCAACATATTCACCACGACCGTTTACCAGTGGGATATCGTAGCCCGACGCATGCGCGAGCTCGCATTCCTCAACGCAGGCATACGCATCACACTCACCGACCTGCGGGCCGACGCCGAGGGGAAAACCCGCCAAGAGGTATTCCATGCCAAAGACGGCCTGAAGGAGTTTGTACGCTATGTAGACCGGCACCGCACCCACCTCTTCGACGATGTCATCTATCTCAAGACCGAGAAACAGGGCATTCCCATCGAGGTGGCCATCATGTACAACACCGACTACACGGAGAACATACATTCGTATGTCAACAATATCAACACCATCGAGGGCGGTACCCACCTCACCGGATTCCGCACAGCCCTCACCCGTGTACTCAAGGCCTACGCCGATGCCGACCCGGCCATCTCCAAGCAGATAGAGAAGGCCAAGATAGAGATTGCGGGCGAGGACTTCCGCGAGGGTCTCACGGCCGTCATCTCCATCAAGGTGGCAGAGCCCCAGTTTGAGGGACAGACCAAGACCAAGCTGGGCAACAGCGAGGTGGCCGGTGCCGTACAGCAGGCTGTGGGCGAGGCCCTCTCTGACTATCTGGAGGAGCATCCCGCCGAGGCCAAGAAGATCTGCGAGAAGGTGGTGCTGGCCGCCACCGCACGTATCGCCGCCCGCAAGGCCCGCGAGAGCGTGCAGCGCAAGAGCGTGATGAGCGGCGGCGGACTTCCCGGCAAGCTGGCCGACTGCTCCAACAAGGATCCGAAAGACTGCGAGATATTCCTCGTCGAGGGCGACTCGGCCGGTGGTTCGGCCAAGCAGGGCCGCGACCGCTATACACAGGCCATCCTGCCTCTCCGCGGTAAGATTCTGAACGTGGAGAAGGTACAGTGGCACCGCGTATTCGAGGCCGAGTCAGTGATGAACATCATCCAGAGCATCGGTGTACGATTTGGTGTGGAGGGCGAAGACGACCGCGAAGCCAACATCGACAAACTGCGCTACGACAAGATTATCATCATGACCGACGCCGACGTCGATGGCTCGCACATCGACACGCTGATTATGACGCTCTTCTATCGCTTCATGCCCAAAGTCATCGAGGAGGGCCATCTGTATATCGCCACCCCACCGCTCTACAAGTGCACCTATAAGAAGGTGAGCGAATATTGCTACACCGAGCAGCAGCGCCAAGCCTTCATAGACAAGTACGTGGAGGGCAAGGAAGACGACAAGGCCCTGCACACACAGCGCTACAAAGGTTTGGGTGAGATGAATCCCGAACAGCTGTGGGAGACTACTATGGACCCGAAGACCCGTCTGCTCAAGCAGGTGACCATCGAGAATGCGGCCGAAGCCGACGAAGTGTTCTCCATGTTGATGGGAGACGACGTGGAACCGCGCCGTATCTTCATCGAGGAGAACGCCACTTACGCCAACATCGACGCTTAATCGCACGCCATACCAGAGGGCTGTGTCGTAAACATCCATTTACGGCACAGCCCTCTTTGTTTGATTTCCCTATTGCATGAGGTACCTGGGAAGATTATTGTCCTCACGAGGAGAGTCTACTACACACCTCTCATCCCATGAAGCCCAAAGGAAGTGGAAAATATCATCGCAAAACCTTGTAAGTGTAAAGAAAAAGGGCTATTTTTGCAAGAAAACTACCACAAAAAATGAAACACCTTACTATTCTGATTACATTGCTGACGGCTGCATTGGGTTCCCATGCACAGTCACAGCCTGCCATGAAACTCTGGTACGACAAGCCTGCCACCTATTTTGAAGAATCCCTCCCTATCGGAAACGGCAAACTGGGAGCTGCCATCCACGGAGGCGTGGACGACAATATCATCTACCTCAACGACATCACCTTCTGGACCGGAAAACCTGTCGACCGCAACCTGAATGCTGACGCTCACCAGTGGATTCCGAAAATCAGAGAGGCGCTGTTTGCCGAAAACTATCCGCTCGCCGACTCACTGCAGCGCCACGTACAGGGACCACGATCCTCCCGATACCTCCCGCTGGCCACACTCCACATCCGCGACTTGGGCAGTGGAGCCGTGAGCGACTATCGTCGGGAACTCGACATAGACAATGCTATCTGCCGCGACCAGTACCGTCGGGGCGGCATAAACTACTACCGCGACTATTTCGCCTCTTACCCCGGCCGCTTCATTGCCATCCGCATCTGTTCCGACCAGAAGGGTGCCGTCAACTGCAATCTGGCCCTTACCAGCCTGGTGCCGCACCAAGTCAGGGCCACGGGCAAACAACTTACCCTGACGGGACATGCGCCGGGCGATCCCAACGATGTGATACACACCTGCACCATGCTGCATGTCAAGGCCAAAGGTGGACATGTGGTGGCCACCGACACTACCCTTACGGTGAAAGGTGCCGACGAAGCCATCCTGTACATCGTCAACAACACCAGCTACAACGGATTTGACAAGCATCCCGTGACCGATGGCGCGCCCTATGCACAGATGGCTGCCGATGACTTGCGCCACGCCGTCGAGGGGGTCTACACTACCCAGCGCTCCAAGCACATGACCGACTATCGGAGATACTATACACGATTCGCCCTCACGCTGGGACACATGCCCGAAAACCCGAACAGCAAGCCCACCGACGTGCAACTGACCGACTATACACGCAACAAGGGCGGCAACCCCTACCTCGAAACGCTCTATACACAGTATGGACGCTACCTGCTCATCAGTTGCTCGCGCACACCGGGCGTGCCGGCCAACCTGCAGGGGCTCTGGAATCCGCACTTCAATGCTCCTTGGAGCAGCAACTATACCGTCAACATCAACTTAGAGGAAAACTACTGGCCGGCAGAGGTGACCAACCTGCCGGAACTTACCATGCCGCTGTTCTCTCTCATGGAGAACCTGGCCGAAAACGGGCGCGCTGTGGCACAAAACTACTATGGCATAAGCCGGGGAAGTTGTTCCTGCCACAACAGTGACCTTTGGGCGCTGGCCAATCCCATCGGGAACGGCACAGCTGACCCCATGTGGGCCAACTGGAACATGGGATTGGCATGGCTCACGCAAGCCCTGTGGGAGCATTACGCCTTTACAGGCGACAAGTTGTTTTTGCGGACTCAGGCGCTGCCGCTGATGGAGCGCGCAGCAGCCTTCGTCTGCGACTGGCTCATCGAGAATCCGGCGGTGCCGGGCCAACTTTTCACCGCCCCGAGTACTAGTCCCGAAAACATGTACCGACTCCCCAACCGCTACAGCGGCCGCACCTGCTACGGAGGCGCTGCCGACATGGCCATCATCCGCGAACTTTTCAACAATACGATGAAATCGGCAAAAATAGTCGGCAAGAAGAGCAAACTGATAGACGAAATCAAGGAAAAATCGGCCAGACTCATGCCTTACAGAATCGGCCAAAAGGGCGACCTGAACGAATGGTACCACGACTGGAACGACCGCGACATACACCACCGCCACCAGTCGCACCTCATCGGGCTCTATCCCGGCCATCATATCACACCTGCCCATACACCGGAGCTGGCCGAGGCCTGCCGCCAAACCCTGATACAGAAGGGCGATGAGACCACAGGATGGAGCACGGGCTGGCGTACCAATCTCTGGGCACGCTTGGGCGACGGCGAACAGGCATACCACATCTTCCAGAAGCTCTTGCAGTACACCGAACCCGACGGAGCGTGGGGCAATCGGGGACACCGGAGCGGTGGAACTTACCCCAACCTGTTTGATGCTCACCCACCGTTCCAGATCGACGGCAACTTCGGTGGCACAGCTGGTGTCTGCGAGATGCTCGTGCAGAGTAGCTGCGACGAAATCGTCCTCCTGCCCGCCATTCCGGCCGCATGGAGCGAGGGAAGCGTGAACGGACTCTGCGCCAGAGGCGGATTTGAGGTCGACATGCAATGGCAAGACGGCAAGGTGACCACTGCCACCATACGCAGCAGGACTGGCGGCAAGACCACCATCAAGTACAACGGTACCCAAAAGACCATCAAAGTGAAAAAGGGAGGACACGTGACACTGTAAACACAATGAGGACCATCGCCATCGCACTACTGCTTTGCTTCAGCGTGGGCTGCCACGCACAGGAGTTTGCCACTCGCTGGATGTATCATCCACAGACCGACACGGCATCGGCTGTCTGGTTCCGGCAGACGTACCTGCTCAAGCGGCGCCCACTGTACACCCATATCGCCGTGGCAACTACCGGGCGGTTTGAGCTGTACATCAACGAGGCGAATGTAAGCGGCAGCACACTGCTTCCTGCCCACAGCAACGACGATGGCCAGCCCGTCACCCACATCATCGACATCAGCCGCTACACACGCGCCGACACGCTCACCATAGCCATCCTCTATGCGCCCATCCGGCCACAGACAGACCGCAGACAGATAGCCGTTTGCGTGTACGGATGCCGACGAGACGGCACGCCCTTTGCCCGATACGGCGATGGCGACTGGCTCTGCCGACTGGCGGGCATCACACTGGGCGGCGACGGCGCCGAGCGGCACGACAGCCGCTATCTGGGCAACGTCAGTCCTTACCGCAATGCGTGTGCCACAGCCTGCTGGCTGTCTCCGGGCATCGTCTGCTTGCCTCCAGACAGCGTATATATTGCCAACAACAGCCTGCGGCACTATCAAGTGGCCCACGTGCTGCGCCCCCGCTACTTCGACATAGAGGGAAACCGCGTGGCATACGAGTTTGGCACCGGATTCTACGGCTTTGTCCGTCTCACGCTGCGCGATGCACGCCGCGGCGAGCGCATCCGTATCGGGGATGTGGAATATATATGCAGCGGAAAGACCGACGAGCAAGCTTGCGCCCGTTTTGCGCCCGCCTTTCTCCGTCGCGTGACCGTCGAGGGCGATGCCTACTTTTCTCCATCGCAAATCCAGCGCGTCGAAGGGATTGGCCTGGCCGACCTTCCCGCCAACCTATGGAATCCCTAACCAATGACAAGGATAATGATGAACAGCAACACCGACTACTCCGACATCACCATCGCCTCCACAATGACCAAATGTGTGGCAAGCCACATCGACGAGGACATCATCCTCTTCGAGGAACTGGCCAAGCTGCCGTTTCCGACCGAGCCCAGACGCATGGGGTGTATCTTTGTGGGGCTATGCCTGCAGGGCACAATTCGGCACGAGGTAAACACCGTGCAGCACACATGCACGCCGCACACCGTCATCCTTATCAGTCCGGGACAGGTGGTGGACAACTATCTGCTGAGTCCCGACTTCAAGGGAGTCGGCTTCATGCTCTCGCCCGATTTCTATAGCGAGACCGCCAAGGAACTACACGAACTTTCCTCGCTTTTCCTCTTTGCACGCACACATCCCGTCTCCATGCTCGACAGCAACGAGGCCGATACCTTCCTGAGCTACTTCCGCATGCTGAAAAACAAGATAGACGACACGGCACACCGCTTCCGTCGCGACGTGGTGCGCATGACCATCGCCACTATGATCTACGATCTCGGCAACACCATCTACCGCATCATGCAGAACAGCGACAAGCGGCTGTCGAGGGCAGAACTGCTTTTCAGCGATTTCATCCGCTTGGTGGAGCAGCATTTCCGCAGCGAGCGGCGTGTGGGATGGTACAGCCAGCAACTGTGTATCACTCCCAAATACCTATCGGAGAGCGTGCGCCAAGTGAGCCGCCGCACACCCAATGAGTGGATAGACAACTATGTGGTGATGGAGATACGCATCCTGCTCAAAAACTCGCGTATGTCCATCAAGGAGATTGCTCGCACGCTACAGTTCCCTAACCAAAGTTTCCTTGGCAAATTCTTCAAGGAACACACCGGTCTCTCCCCCACCGAGTACCGACGCAGTTAGCGGACGGCAGCTTCCACTGCCGAATGATTTTTATTGACAGAGTGCAGGGAATGGGATTCCATCACCTTTCAGCCCTTTTGCTATTCTTGCAATTGTCCAATTCTGTGCCCAAATGGAGCCCTCACCCTATCCCTCTCCCACGGGGCGAGGGATAGGGTGAGGGCACAACCCCCATAGACATACACAAAAGAAACAGACTTTGCAACTATGTTGGGACATACTTGCAAAGCCTGTTGAGGGATTGATACTCACCGCACCGATGTGCGGTGCTGGATACTACCGACAAGCCCAATAGTTGCCGTCTCCCAAGGCAGTGCGAACCTTGTAGAGGCCGGCCTCATTGAGCGTCACGTCCATCTGCTCGCCTGTGGGCAGTGTGGCCTTGACGGTGCCATCGGCATTGAAGCGGAAAATCTCCTTGGTCTGGCCGTTTTCCACCTGCGACCAGCTGTCTGTCTCCTTATCATAGAGAAACTTGAGCATCTCGCCATCGGGCTTGGTAATCTCATAGCCGTCTTGGAGGGTCTTCACCGCATAGTATTTGCCATCCTGCCCCATCACCTGCTGGGTTTTGCCCACGTTCTTGGCCAGCGGATTGCTGCCGCTCCAGAATTCTACCGTGTTGAATATGAGCAAGTCGGCGGTCCCGCAGACTGCGTATGCCGGCGAAATAATGATAAAGATAAGCTCGTTGAGGAACTTATTGCCTGTTACGTCTTTGTTCCAATCCAATACCCTGTTGAAAAGGCCGAAAGAGCCGATACAGGAGCTGCAAAGCAACATGCCTGCGAATAGGAATGTAGTGAGTTTCAGATGCTTTTTCATAATTTTACCATTTTAGTTATTTGCAAATATAGGGTAAAAATACGAATTATATTCTACAAGAACCGTAAATTTGGGCTCTTTAACACAACTTTTGGCTTTGTTGACAAGTCACAAAGCCTCGCCCAAGCAGGGATTAGAGATAGAAGACAGCCTCGTTGCCCTCGTTGAAGAGCAGGTCGAGGACACTCAGATTGGGCAGGAAACCATGTTTCTGCCTGTAGACCTGGTAATAAGGCGTAGGGACAAACTGCTCATCCGGCAGCGGATGCTTGGGGCGGATGGCATCGCGAAAATCGTGCATGCCGGCTGTGTCGGCCACATAGGTATCGGTGGTGGAGATGGTGGGACGGATATCGATGAGTTCGCACATTTTGAAGGTTATCTCCATATTGAAGTCGAACAGGAACTCCCACCGTTTCTCAAAAAACGGACGGATATCGTCCGCATAATATTCGAAAAAAGGACTCTCGCCGTAGGCCGACATCAAGGCGTTCCAGTGCAGATGCCGCCAGTTGCCGTGGTCGCTCACCCGTATGTCGCGCATGGCGCACTTGAGCCCGTCGTAGCGCTCGATGGGCACCGAGAGGGTCTGCATCCCCTGCGTGGTGGCGATGGTACAGCGGTTGCGATAGGTCTGCTTGATATAGTGGTCGTGACACTCTATCAGGCATCGGTCGTAGCGGTTCAGTTTCTGATACCATTGTACGGGACCGAAATAGGCAGCGGAGAGAATGGCAGTGGTCATGGGAGGGTTTTGAGCCATCGTTGCCGATGGAATCGCTTGTTTTGGAAGTTGTACAGTATCAGGAATGCCCGCCCAATGATATGCTGCTCATGCACGAGAAGCCGGTGCGACGCGCTGTCGGTGCCCACAAGATAGTGGCTGGCGACAGGTCTGCATGTACAGATCTGATAACGGTCGGGGATGACAAATCGTTTGCCGTAAGCAGTGATGGTATCGCCGGGTACAGCGACCACCCGACCCATGAGCACGGGGCGTGCGGAGATACGGCGCGTGGAGTCTGCAGGACTGTTGAAAGCGATGAAATCGCCTTTTTTGACGGGTGATTTCATCCAACGGGTATATCTGAAGATAGAATCGCCCCCCGTACGGAGCCCATAGCTCCAGCGGTTGACCAGCACCCTGTCTCCTGCTACGAGATGGGGGGCAAGGAGATTGTCGGGGATGGCGTAGACCGTGACTGCCAAGGCCCGCACCAGCAGGATGAACACTGCTGCGCAGGCCAATGCCAATACGGTGTTAACGGCATCCCTCATGAATGATGTGGTTTATTTGATATTGTCCACCCACTTGAAGATCCGGTTCCAGCGTATGCCGCCAAATCCGTGACGATCAGGGTCGGAGCTCCACCAGACAAACAGCGGTTTGCCCACGATATGGTCTTCGGGCACAAATCCCCAGTAACGCGAGTCGGCCGAATTGTGACGGTTGTCTCCCATCATCCAGTAATAATCCATCTGGAAGGTATAACTGTGGGCCAGTTTGCCATTGATATAGATCTGACCGTGCTTCACGTCGAGCTGGTTGCCCTCGTACACGCGGATGGGACGCTCATAGATAGCAATATTCTTCTCGTTGAGCTGTAGGGTAGCCCCTTTCTTGGGAATCCATATCGGTCCATAGTTGTCGCGGGTCCATCCCGTCACTGCGTTGAGGGGATAGAGGTCGCCCGTATAGGCTTCGCGGTTGAGCGACAAGTGCTCCACCAGGTCGCGGCGCTGCTGCAATGCCTTGACAGCAGCCTTGGTCAGCGGCAGGTAACCATTCTGGTTGAGACTGGCAAGGTCTTCCATCGAGATGCCAAGCTGCTTCATCAGTTCATCGGGAATTTCCTTTTTCAACTTCAGGTTATAGGTGTACTGCACGTTTTCGGGCTCCTTGTTGGGTTTTCCGTCAAGATAGACGATGCGGTCCTTGATCTGGAGCGTCTGCCCGGGGAGACCCACGCAACGCTTGACATAGTTCTCGCGACGATCGGTAGGCCGGCTGTCTATATCGCCATATTCACTCGGATTGTTAGCGATATAGTTGCGGCCGAGGGTATAGATACGGGCAAAATAGTCGCGCTGCTCCTGCGGATTGAGGTTGGCCACATCCACTGGCGCACCATTGTTTTGCTCATAAATCTGCTGGCCGAACGAGTAGGCCATCAGATAATAGTCAGAAGACTGCCACTTCATGTCGGTGACGATGGTGTCGCCGGCAGGATAGTTGAAGACCACAATGTCGTTGAGCCGCACATCGCCCAGTCCTTTCACCCTGCGATAGTCCCAGTGGGGCCACTCAATATAACTCTTGGTGTTGAAGACGGGCAACGTATGCTGCGTGAGCGGCATGGTAAGCGGGGTCTGCGGGATGCGGGGGCCATAGCTCACCTTGCTCACAAACAGGTAGTCTCCCGTGAGGAGCGACTTCTCCAACGAGCTTGACGGTATCACATAGTTCTGGAAGAAATAGAGGTTGATGAAGTAGACGGCCACCAGTGCAAAGACCAGCGCGTCTACCCACGACATGACGAAGCGCACGGGGCCTTCGGCATCCTTCCACCACTGCCAGCGTATCTTCTTGGTGATATACACATCATATATAAAGGGGACAACGATGAGTCCCAGCCAGCTCTTGACCCAAACGAGGAAGAGCAGGTACAGCACGAGCACGCCCAGGAACTTCATCCACTGCACATTCATGTTGAGTTTGGCTTTTTCCTTGTCTATCATGGCGGTCTTAGAATTTAAAGAGGTCCGATGTGGTGAGCAGTCCTTCGTGGTTGTAAGTGTACTCTGCGGCCAGCACGGCACCGAGCGCAAAGCCCCGGCGTGAGTGTGCGTCGTGGGTAATGGTAATCTGGTCGGCCTCAGAGTCGTAGATGATGCTGTGTATGCCGGGCACCTCGTCGCGGCGGATGCTCTCGATGGCCAAGCTGTCGGCCTCGACCTCGTTGGAGCCGCTCGCCGTGCCGTCGGGGGCTATCTGCAGGCCCTTCTCCCACTTGTTCTTACGGTCCAAGTTGTCTATCAGTTCCTCGGCCAGCGTGATGGCAGTGCCTGAGGGAGCGTCCAACTTGTGGATATGGTGAGTCTCCTCCATGCGCACGTCATACTGGGGGAAACCATTCATAATCTTGGCCAGATACTTGTTTACCGCTGAGAAGATGGCCACGCCAATGCTGAAGTTGGAAGCCCAAAACAGCGTATGCGCACCGTCCTTGGTCAGCGCCATCACATCTTCCTTGTGCTCATTCATCCATCCTGTGCTGCCACTCACCACCTTCACGCCATGCTTGAAGGCGCGCAGATAGTTGTTGTAGGCTGCTGTGGGATTGGTAAACTCGATGGCCACATCGGCAGAAGCGAATGCAGGCGAATCGAAGTCGTCTTGATTGTCTATGTCTATGATACTCACAATCTCGTGGCCACGCTGCTTGGCGATTTCCTCAATCATGTGGCCCATTTTGCCGTAACCGATTAGTGCTAATTTCATATTTCGTCTTGATAGTTTATACCGAACCGTCGTCGGCAGACATGCCTCAACCTGCGGGACGGCGTGTCTATCGCCCTCGCGCAGTGCAAACAAATGGCATCTCTGCGGCCAGAGCTCTTGAAACACAAGGGCCTGACAAAGGGCAAAGGTACGCATAAAAAGCGAGAATGAGGAAGATTGCCCGATTTATTTTTCTTTTTCTTTCAAACATTCCGAAAAATTTAGTAGATTTGCAGTCTATATAGGTTTTCCAAGGCATCATGGAGGAATTGTTACACTATGTTTGGAAACACAAACTGTTTCCGCTGGGCGAGATGAAGACCACCGACGGCCTGCCAGTCGAGGTGATCGACACGGGTCTGCCTAACCGGCACGCCGGCCCCGACTTCTTCAATGCCAAGGTACGTATCGGAGAAACCCTGTGGGTGGGCAATGTGGAGATACACGGGCAGGCATCCGACTGGTACCGTCATGGCCACGACCACGACCCGAAGTACGACAACGTGGTGCTGCATGTGGCCAAAGTGGTGGACACCGAGGTAAGGACGGCCAACGGCCACTCTATCCCACAGATGGAACTGCCCGTCCCGCAATCGGTCACTGACCATTATCAAGAACTGGTGGCCACAGACCATCGGGTGCCTTGCCATCAGGTGATTCCCCTTCTCAGTCCGCTCACCGTGCATGGGTGGCTGAGTGCGCTGCTGATAGAGCGGTTGGAGCGCAAGACGCAGTCCATCGGCGAACGGTTGGCACGTTGCGAGGGTTCGTGGGAGGCCGCCTACTTCTCAACGCTGGCCCGCAACTACGGATTCGGGGTCAACGGCGATGCCTTTGAGGCATGGGCCGCCACCATTCCCCTGCATGCTGTGGACCATCACCGCGACGACCTCTTCCAGATAGAAGCCATCTTCATGGGACAGGCTGGTCTGCTGCAACCCGAAGCCATACCCGAGCGCCATAGAGCTGATGCGCTGGCCGACGGTTACTTCTCGCAGTTACAGCGCGAATACCAATATCTGGCCCACAAGTTCGGCCTCAAGCCCATCGACTGCCACCAGTGGCGCTTCCTGCGGTTGCGCCCCCAGAATTTTCCGCACATACGGCTTTCGCAGTTGGCCCGGCTCTACTATGAGCGCCGCGCGGGACTGAGCCAGGTGCTCGCATGCCAGTCAGCGAAAGAATTGGCCGACACATTGCGCACTTCGGTCACCCCTTATTGGCAGAATCACTACACATTTGGCGCTCCCTGTGAGCCGAGCGACAAGACGCTGTCGGCAGCATCGCTCAATCTGCTGATGATCAATACCGCCATCCCCATGCTCTTTGCTTATGGCCGGCACAAGGGGGCAGAGGCACTCTGCGACAGGGCATACAGCCTGCTCGAAGAACTGCGCGCCGAGGATAACCATATCGTCAGAATGTGGCGGGAGT
This sequence comes from Bacteroidales bacterium, assembly GCA_004554665.1. Taxonomy (GTDB): domain Bacteria; phylum Bacteroidota; class Bacteroidia; order Bacteroidales; family Bacteroidaceae; genus Prevotella. The sequence continues at coordinate 46,419 of SFKY01000002.1, read as the reverse complement.
GCGGGCTGAAAGTGGCGCATGCCGGAGACTCGCAGGCACTGATACAGCTCAAGACCGAGTATTGTGACCGTAAGGACTGCCTGAGATGCCGGTTTGGATACGAGTTTATTAAAGGTAAAAAGGGGAGGGGTGAAAGGTAAAAAGGTAAAAAGGTAAAAGGGTGAATGTGTAGGGACGCACGTTCGTGCGTCCGTCTGAGGTGCCATTCAGCGTCCGACTCTGATACGAAACAAAACGGTTAAACTGAAAGGAAATATATATATAAATGAAGAGCAACTACGTTTTTGAGACACGCATGGACGTGAGAGACTACGAGTGTGATATCCAGGGTATTGTCAACAATGCCAACTATCTGCATTATATAGAGCATACCCGCCACCTGTTCCTGCAACATACAGGACTGAGTTTTGCCCAGTTGCATGAGCAGGGCATCGATGCGGTGGTGGCCAGGATGAACCTGCAGTACAAGGTGCCCTTGCGCTGCGACGATACTTTCATCTCGCGATTGGCCATCGCCAAGGAAGGGCTCAGATACGTGTTTCACCAAGACATCTACCGCGCCGCTGACGACAAACTTTGTTTCCGCAGTGTGGTAGAACTCGTTGTACTCATCCATGGCCGTTTAGGTCACAGCGAAGCTTACGACCATGCGTTTGCCCCCTATCTCACTCCAAGCGAAGAATGATAGAAACGCAAGAAATCATCGATTCCATCGCACTCACCCGCATCAGTTTCTACAACCTGACGGGCATGCTGGAACTCTACAGGCGGTTAGGATCTGCCTCGGAGGTACTGAGCCATCATGCCCATATACGCGACGTGCTGCCCGAAGCTTCCCCACGGTTGGTAGAGGCTTTCCGCGACATCAGCGAACCCCTGCGACGGGCACAGATAGAGTACGAATGGGACATGGCCAACCATGTTACGCCCCTGTGTCTGGCAGACCCGCGCTACCCCGAGCGGTTGCGCCATTGCCCAGATGCACCTCTCGTACTTTACTACAAGGGCTCGGCAGACCTCAATCAGGCCAAAGTCATCAATATAGTCGGCACCCGCCGCTGTACCGCTTACGGACAGGACATCGTGCGGCGCTTCCTCACCGACCTCAAGCAGCGTTGCCCACAGGTGCTGGTGGTGAGCGGACTGGCTTATGGCATCGACATCTGTGCCCATCGGCAAGCGTTGGCCAACGGATACGAGACGGTGGGCGTGCTGGCACACGGCTTGGACGACCTGTACCCGCCGCGACACCGCGCCACGGCAGAAGAGATGACACGGCAGGGAGGACTGCTCACCGAGTTTATGACCAACACCAATGCCGACAAGATGAATTTTGTGCGGCGCAACCGTATCGTGGCTGGGCTCTGCGATGCCACCCTGCTGGTGGAGAGCGCGCCCAAGGGAGGCGGTCTGATTACCTGCGAGATCGCGCAAGGCTATGGACGCGACGTGTTTGCCTTTCCCGGTCCTGTGGGTGCCGAGAGCAGCCGCGGATGCAACAACCTGATTCGCGACAACGGAGCTGCTCTCATATCCGATGCCGACGACTTCGTGCACGCCATGGGCTGGGACGACGACCGCCAGCGCCTGTCAGCCCGGCAAACCGGCATAGAGCGGCAACTGTTTCCGCAACTGTCGGCAGAGGAGCAGCGGGTGGTCGACGCACTGCGCGCCAACAACGACCTGCAAATCAACCTGCTCACCGTCAAGACAGCCCTGCCCGTCCCCACGCTTACGGCTACCCTGTTCTCGCTGGAGATGAAAGGCGTGGTGAGGTCGCTGGCCGGCGGTATCTATCATCTTATCAACTGACAAACTGCATTTGCAACACATGAAAATAGGCACTATTGATTTTGGCGAACGTCCTCTCTTCCTCGCCCCTATGGAAGATGTGACCGACATCGGTTTCCGCATGCTCTGCAAGCGTTACGGTGCGGCAATGGTCTACACCGAATTTGTGTCGGCCGAGGCTGTGATACGCTCCATCAAGTCCACCCTCGACAAGATGGTCATCAACGACGAGGAACGCCCCGTAGGCATACAGATCTACGGCCGCGACGTAGAGTCGATGGTCGAGGCCGCCAAGGTGGTGGAACAGGCGCACCCCGACGTGATCGATATCAACTTTGGCTGCCCTGTCAAGAAGGTTGCTGGCAAGGGAGCCGGCGCGGGTATGCTCCGAAACATCCCGCTGCTGCTCGACATCACCCGCGAGGTGGTGAAGGCTGTGCATGTGCCTGTTACCGTAAAGACCCGACTGGGCTGGGACTGCAACAATCTGGTCATTACCACATTGGCCGAACAACTGCAAGACTGCGGTATCGCTGCCCTCACCATACACGGACGCACCCGAAGCCAGATGTACACGGGCCAGGCAGACTGGACGCTCATCGGAGAGGTGAAGCGCAATCCTCGCATCCACATCCCCATCATCGGCAACGGCGACATCACCACCCCCGAGGCTGCCCACGAAGCGTTCGAACGCTACGGCGTAGACGCCGTGATGGTGGGTCGCGCCACCTTTGGCCGTCCTTGGGTGTTCAAGGAGATGCGTGAGGGCGTGGACTCGCTGACCATCGATGACAAGATAGACATCCTGGAGGAGCAGCTGCGCATCAACGTGGCGCGTATCGACGAGTACCGCGGCATCCTGCACACACGACGCCACCTGGCGGCAAGTCCTATCTTCAAGGGCATCCCCGACTTCAGGCAGACGCGCATCGCCATGCTCCGCGCCGAGACCGTGGACGAGCTCACCGGCATCCTCGAATCCTGTCGCCAACGGCTCCGAACCACTTCCTGACCACCCCATTTTCCACCGCTCATTAATAATCAAGCACCTCAATAACCATGAAATCAACGCTGATTACCCTCCTCCTGTCTTGCGTCGTGGGGCTCCACGCGCAAGACACCGTATCACTGTCCCAGTTTGTCTCTCCTCCCCACGCCGCCCGACCACAGGTATGGTGGCACTGGATGAATGGCAACATCTCCAAAGACGGCATCCGCAAAGACCTGCTGTGGATGCACCGCATGGGCATAGGCGGCGTACACCTGTTTGATGCCGGCCTCGACACACCGCAGATTGTGCCCCAGCGCATCGAGTACATGACACCGGCATGGCAGGACTGTCTCCGCTACGCCCTCCATCTGGCCGACTCGCTCGGCATAGAGGTCACCATCGCCTCGGCACCGGGCTGGAGCAACACAGGAGGGCCGTGGGTAACCCCCGACGATGCCATGAAGCGGCTCACATGGCGCGACACCGTGGTATGCGGAGGGCAGCGCAAGCAGATACAGCTGCCTGCTCCCTACACGGTGAGCGGCACATTTCAGGACGTGCCCACCTACATACGCTCCCGACAGGTGCCTTATTACCGCGACCTCTATGTACTGGCCACGCGGGTGCCCGACGGCGAAGTATCCATGCACGAGATGGTGGCGCGCGTCAGTTCGCCCACCGGGCGATTCTCATTAGACCGCCTGTGCGACGGCGACCTCAACCACATGGACACGCTCAAGGCCGACAAGAAGCGCAAGCGGTCGTGGATAGCCTTCGAACTGCACAAGCCCTACCGTATCAAGTCTCTCAGCATCGCCACCTCACACCGGCTGGGAGGTTGGCAGATATCGCCCTATACTCCCCTCAAATACTTGGAGTGCAGCCAAGACGGCACCCATTACAAGAAGGTGTGCAACATCCCCAACGGAGCGGCTCCCCTGCAGACCATCGACATTCCCGACACCGAGGCCCGTTTCTTCCGAGTGGTATGCAAGAGCAACGCCGACCCTATCGGCATCGCCGAACTGGTGTTGCATACGACCGAGCGGGTGAACCATGCCGAGGAGAAAGGAGGTTTTGCGGGCATCATCCGCGTCAACGATTTTGCCACTCCCTCCACCTCCGACGCCACTCCACTGGCCGATGTGATAGACCTCTCGGCCTGCAAGACCTCAGACAGCACCGTGGTATGGGATATCCCGCCCGGACGGTGGCGCATCTACCGTTTCGGCTACTCGCTCACGGGCAAGGAAAATCATCCCGCGTCGCCCGAGGCCACAGGATTGGAGGTAGACAAGTTAGACTCGGCGGCCGTGCGCCGCTACATGGAGCACTACATCGGCACCTACCGCCAAGCCGTGGGCGACAGCATGATAGGACAGAGGGGCATCAGCGGACTGCTGATAGACAGCTACGAGGCAGGATGCGCCACGTGGACCCCCCGTATGCGCGAGGAGTTTGCCCGGCGCAGAGGCTACGACCTGCTGCCGTGGCTGCCTGCCCTCACAGGAGAGATTGTGGAAAGCGCCGACAAGACCGATGCCTTCCTCTACGACTGGCGCACCACGCTGGCCGAACTCATCACCCAGCACCTTTACGCCCAGGTACAGGAGATAGCCCATCGGCACAGACTCACCACCTACTTCGAGGGAATGGAAGACCGTCGGGCGTTTATCGCCGACGGCATGGCCGTGAAGAGCTGCGGCGACATACCCATGGCCGCCCAGTGGGCACGGCTGGCCATGCTCAACATGAGGGATGACGAGTTTCGGGAAAAGCAGGCCGACATGCGCGAGTCGGCATCAGTGGCGCATATATATGGCCGGCGGCTGGTGGCGGCCGAATCGCTCACCGCCTACGGCCCCGAGCGCAAAGACAGCCTGGCGCACAATTTTGCCCCCGCCGCCCTCAAGCCCGTGGCCGACATGGAGTTTGCCTCGGGCATCAACCGCATCGTGCTGCACGAGTCGCCCCACCAGCCCACCGACACTCACCGCCCGGGTGTGGGACTCGGCGTCTACGGCCAGTGGTTCAGCCGGCACGAGACATGGGCAGAGATGGCGCGCCCGTGGATGGACTATCTGGCGCGGAGCAGCTATCTGCTGCAGGCAGGGCGACCGGTGGTAGACGTGGCTTACTACTACGGCGAAGAGGCCAACGCCACGGCACTCTACGAGAAGTCGCTGCCCCCAGTGCCGGCTACGGTGGCCTACGATCTTATCAATCCCCATGCGCTGACAGCGCTCACCACGGTAGAAGACAGCATGCTGGTCACCCCGTCGGGCATGCGCTACCGCCTGCTGGCCCTCGACGACAATGCCCGCCGCCTCTCGCTGCCCATGCTGCGCCGCATCCACCAACTGGTAGGCCAAGGCATACGCCTCTGCGGCCAACCGCCCGTGGCCTGCATCGGCACCGCGGCAGACACCACCGAGTTCAGACGGTTGGTAGACGACATCTGGCACCGTGGCCGCCACCACGTCATCCATACCGATTCGGTGGCCGTGGCGCTCCAGCGGTTGCAACTGCAGCCCGATGTCGTGGCCGACGACATGAGCCACATCCGCTTCGTGCACCGCTCGGTAGGAGACACCGAGGTGTACTGGCTCTGCAACCGCAGCCAGCAGCCCATCGACCGCACCTTCAGTTTCCGTGTCACAGGCAAGCAGGCCGAGATCTGGCATCCCGTCACCGCACAGGCGCAGCCCGCCACCTACGCCGTGGGCACACACGCCACCCATGTCAGCCTCTCCCTGCAGCCCGCCGAGGCACTCTTCGTGGTCTTCCGCGGCCGTCCCCATACCGGGCTCCGCCACCGTGCAGCCCGCACCGACACCGTAGGCATCCACCCCGTCTCCACGCCGTGGACCATCTGCCTGCCCAAGGGATGGGGCACACCCCAGCGGCTTGTCACCGACACGCTGCATGCACTGAGCCGCTATCCCCGGCATGCGCTCGACTCGGCATCGCTCCACGCCGTGCGCCACTTCTCGGGCACCGCCACCTACCGCACCACCCTGCACCTGCCCGCCATCTACATGGGCAACCGGCAGGTGCTCCATCTGGGCACCGTGTACCATGTGGCACAGGTAAGGGTAAACGGCCACGATGCCGGCATCTGCTGGACGGCTCCCTACGAGGTAGATGTCACCCGCCTGGTACATCCCGGCGACAACGAGATAGAGATACAGGTGGCCAACACGTGGCGCAACCGCCTCGTCGGCGACCATTTCGCACCCGCCGATGCGCCCCACTATGCCTTCACCTCGTTCCCATGGAGCAAGAAAGCCACACGCAAGCTCGACCCCTCAGGCCTGTTGGGTCCCGTGTACCTCATCGCCACCCGTGGCAGGGACAACCCTTGATGGAATGGTGCCCTCACCCTTTTGCGAATGGTGAGGGCACCATTCAATCAAGGCGTGAGGGCACTCCCCAAGCGTAAATGCCACCTTTACGACGCCAATCATGGCATTTAGCACCCGTAAACGCCACGTTTAGCCCTGCTGTCTGTATCCCAGAAAAAAAACAAAACCACCCATCCAAGGACAATGGGGATGGGTGGCGGACTAAACTTAAAGAACCTATGTGAGAAAAAAAAGTATCCTTTGTCAGGAATCAAGATGACCCATACGACGGGTCAAAGCAGCCGAAAGCGCTTGCCGGCGTTCCATCGGATGGTGAGGGGCTTGGCCTCCTTGCCGTTCACGATGGGCACCACATAGATATACCTGTCTACCTTGTAGGTGCGTAGGTAGTCATAGCTTACGCTTATGGTCGTGCGCTCCCGCGGCTTGAGCCTTACCATCTCCGGCATCTTCAGCACGGTATTGTTGGGCATGCGCTTGAATCTGACCGTCATAGGCTTGTCGGTATCATTGGCCACCTTCAGTTCGTAGGTGTACTGCTGCCCTACGCGCAGGCAGGGGAAGGGCAGTATCTGCTGGCTCATCCACAACCCGTGGCCGAAACTGTAAGGATGGTCTTCCTCCACAGGATGGAGGCAGGGTATGATGTGGGCCTTGATCCACAGCCGCACATACTGTTTGCCATCGTTGAGCAGCACCACCACCTGCTTGGCAAAGTTGCCCTGCTTGTGGTCGGGGTCTAAGGAGACAGTGACCCTGGCCGTCTCGCCGGGCCTGACCGCGCGGCGCGTGTAGTCGGCCACCATGCAGCCGCACCACGTGTTGACAGCCGAGATGGCCACCGGCTTCTTGCCCGTATTGTGGAGGGTGAAGACATGGCTCACCAGACCGTCGCGCTCGTAGATAGCACCGAAGTCGTGGACACGCTCCACCGGCTTGAAAGTTTCCAGAAACGTGGGCTGCCCTGTCTGGGCCATGCCCGAGACAGCGGGGACGAGCACCAAGAGCCAAACTAAGAAATATCGTATCATACGCAGGTTTCGTCAGCGATTTCAAAAGGAGGGAACACCGGTCGCGTGGGAACGGCCTGTGCCCCTCCTTTCCAACTAATATTCTTGATTGTCTAACGAGTTATCAATCATCGAAAGCGAAGCCAAACGACAGGTCGCAATAGCCCCATTGCGGATAGTTCCACGCCCAATGGTTCTGATTGAGTGTAAACACCATCTTCACATATCTTGCCGGCACTCCGCCATAGAGCACATACCACGACTGCCAGTTGTCATCTCTTACCGTACCGTTGCCTTGGGTCTCGCCCACATCGGTCCACTGGCTGTTGTCAGTACTCAGATAGATATGGGCATTGGTCATCACATAAAAGTCGACCATGAACGAAGACACCTTGTGCTCCGCACCCAAGTCGATTACCACCTCTGCCGACGAGACACGTGTGGCGGTAGGTCTCCATCCCTGGGTACGCATGCTCTCCGGGTCGAAGTTTTCAGCGCTTACACAGCTCCATACGTCATCGCCATTGCTCTGGATGGTACCCAAGATAGCCGTAGGCTTGTCGTTCATGAGCGACGTCTTGGTATCCACCTTGAGATAGACAATGTCGTCTTCGTCGTAAACCACACCGTTGGCAAACGAGGTCTGTAACCTCATAGGGATGAGATAGCTGCCCTCAAGGGTCTCTGTCACAGATTCCGGCACGCTGATGCGTATACCCTCTGTGGTCTGTGTGTCGCCTTCCTTGACGATACCTGGAGTGATGGTGAGCTGGCTCTGTACGGCAGCGGGCAACTGGACATAGGCTGTGCCATGACTTGCATTGTAGTCGGCTATCAGACTGTTGTCTACCACCAGCGTACCCTGCATGTCGCCCGATACGGCGCACAGGTTGGCAAACGGCACGGTGGCACTGATGCCGCCAAAGGTTCCCACCGGCGTGTGTACCACGTTGCAGCTGATTTCGGTCGCCCCTGTGACAGAGGTAAAGTTGTCGGCATCGGAGGTATTGACGATGATAAACGACTTGTCCATCTCGGTGCTGGCTGTTACAGGACGTGTGCCTGTGCTGCCATCCACTCCCTCAAGCACCAGCTGCACAGGGATGATACAGGTAGGCTCGGTGAGGGCGGCCAGTTTGTCGGCAGGCAGCGAGATGGTGACAGGCTTTTCTGTCACACTCTTGCCCACACCGATACCCGACGGGGTGATTGTCATGGCTGCCAGCACGTCGGCCGACGGCATGGCATAGTCGGTGCCGTTGGCCTCGTTGTACTTGTCCACCACGGCATTGTCTGCCAGCACAGCCGCAGAGAGACGTACGCTGTCGGTGGCATTGTACTGCATGCTGACGGTAAGGTCTGCCGCCACACGTCCGAACACGCCGGCCGGAGTACGGAACACCTGACAGCGCGAGTCAGCATTGAGCGTGGGACGGAGGTACACCATATTGGCGACGCTGCCGTCGATATCGAAGGTCTCATCTTCGCTACAGCCGGTGAGGATGGCTGCTCCGAAGAGCAGCATCCCACACGACTTGAATATACGTTTGATTTCCATTCTTTTCATTGTTGTTAGGTTGTAGTATCGTGATTAGTACGGGCACTTGTGGTTAGGAATCCACGCGGGGGCGCTGCTCCGTGCCACCGCATTGTAGCCATGTCCGGTCTGGTCGAGGATAGAGCCATCCTCCTGCTGGTCTGTACCGCAGAATCTCCAGTATGCCACCAGTCCCTCTGTCTTGGGATCCACATAGCAGATGTTGTTGAGCAGCTGGGCAGGAGTACGGGCAACACGCCATACACGGAACTCGCTCACATAACCGTTGAGATGGCGGCCGCCGGCCGAATAGCCGATGGCGAAAGGACCGTTGTTGTCGCCATAAGAGGTACCGTAGTCGTAGCTCCATACCAGCGAGATTTCGCCCGTAGCCTTGACGGGGTCGCCCATCGGCTCACCATCGAGATACATGTTGATCTCCTTACCATCGTAGACGCAAGCAAAGTGGCACCACTTCTTGGTGGGGAAGTGCGTGGGGAACGTGGTGGGGTGCGCCGTGCCCTTGTCGGGCTGGTCCCATGAGGGCGCGCCCGTCTTGCCGCCGGCCAACTGGAGCTGGTCTTTGTCGCAGCTTACGTCGCCAAAGCGGAGCAGGAAGTTTTCCTCGCATCCCATGAGGGTAGAGATATAAGGATTGCGGCTTTGGAACTCGTTCACATATACCTTGCACTCCATGGTGAGCTGGGCAAAGTGGCCGAGGTCCTCATTGTTGCGGAATCCGGGCACCAGGAAAGCCTTGCCGTTGATGTCGGCCACCTCGGTCGTAATGATGGGCACGAAGACGATATAGGCCGTGGAGCAAGCCTCGAGCAGATTGCCGTCGCTCTTGACACGCACGGGGAGACAGTAGTTCTTGCCCTCCTCAAACTGGGTGGGGTCGGCAATCATCAGTTTGGCCACGGTAGACACAAAGTGACCGGGACGGATGGCCACCTGGGCATCCTCTATGCTGTACGCATTGGTGGGCGGCAGCACATAGTCGGCATTGTTGGCCTCGTTGTAGGCCGTGAGCAGTTCGGGAGCCGCCTCAAAAGTTCCCTTGATCTCCTCTGTCACCTTGGCAGTGCAGGTGAGCGACAGCTCCACGCAGTCATTGCCCTCAAATCCCTTACGGATAGTGTTTTTCTGCTGGGTGCCGGTGATATAGACCACATCGCGGTAGTCGGCATTGCTCTCCTCGCAAGCCACTGCCAGCAGGGCCACTGCAGCCATCAGCAAATATTTTATCTTGTTCATAATGGTTGGTTGTCTTTAGTTAATGTTGGTTCTCACTCTCCTGTTTATTCGAAGATGGCCGGATTCTGAATCTGTATGCCATGACGCATGTTGGCATAGTTGTTGCATCCGTAGCCGGTGTTGATATAGTCGCGGTGCATGAAGAATGCTCCAAATCCGCCCTTGCGGCCTGTCGCTGGCTGGTAGCGTGCGTAGGTGAGCAGCTTGCCACACTCGGCGGCCTTCCAGTTGTCGCCCACATTCTCGGTATATACCACCTTCTCCGTAGGACAACCGCTGAAGGGAAGACGTCCGGGCGACCCACCGTAAGTCTGGTTCACATACCAGTTGGTGTAAGGATTGGTCGCGGGACCGGGAGTGGAGCCAAAGTAGTCGATGCAGAGCAGTTTGGTGGGGTCACCCTTGATGGTGAAGCCGTCATCGTAGACCAGTTCGTTGTCACTGCTGGCCATCGGACCGACAAACTTTCCGACATAAGCCACGAAGAAGTCGAGATTGCTGCCCGAGAGGGGGTCGCCCTCCGGTTCATAGTCCATGTCGATGCCGTCCAATCCATTCTCAAAGATGGGGCGCAGCAGGTCTTTGGCGTATGCCATCATGGCTCCCTCGGGGTCATTCTGTGCCACCCAGATGTCCTGATAGAACTCGGGGCGGGTGCGGATGCGGATGATGGTGGGCACAACCATCTTGGTGCCTTTCACCTCCTGTACAAACTTCATCTCCTTATACACCTCGGGCAGATAGTGGGTATCTACATGGGTGGAGTCGTCGGAGGGGATACCGCCCCATAGGGAGCAGATGTCGAGCGAGTCGGGCAAGCCGAGGAAGCGGGTAGCAGGCGAATACTGCTGTGTATAGTCCGAGAACCATCCCCAGGCGATACAGTGGTTGCTGGCCTTATAGTCGCGCAGGTTCTGGTAATACTGCGGACTGTAGGTGTAAGGGTCTACGATGGCCTCGTTTTCGATGTCGGTGTCGCACGCGGCAAACAGGTTTCCGACTACGAGAAATATCAATATATAGCTGAAAAGTTTCATACTTTTGATCGATTTACAGGGTTAGTGTCTTGGATTCTTGTCCCACCAGAGCTTGGTGTCGCCGTTGTCGGCTCCACCCAGCAGGGTTACGGCCGCACGTACGTTGTCGGCATTGTTAGAATACTCGTTGGCAGGGAAGCGCAGACGACGGATGCCGGGGTCTGAACTTACCACACCGCTGCTGGCATTGTAGTCTATGGCAAACTGTTTGGGATATCCGGTGCGCCGATACTCGCTCCAGGCCTCCTGTCCGTCGGGGAAGATGGCCAGATACTTCTGAGTGATGATGCGCTCCAGCTTCTCCTCAAACGCCGCAGCCTCATCCCAAGCCACCGTGATGGTGCTCACGGCCGCTGCATCGCGCCGATTGCCACTGTTGTCCTTGAATTCAGCCGGTACGCGCTGGCTGTCGGCGATATAACTGTCGGCTCCCGACACGCCTTCCTCGGCAAACGATGCCTTGATGCCACTCTCGTAGAGACTCTGGACGGTGCCTTTGCCCATATCCCAGCGCAACTTGGCCTCGGCACGGAGGAAGAAGCTCTCGGCACCCGACATCCACTGCATGGGACTGTTGCTCGCTACGTTCATGGCAGAGGTGCTGTTGGTGTATGCACTCTGGTTGTTGATGCGCAGTCCGGGGTACACACCGTGTATGCCTCCGCCGCTGACAGCCTCGGCAAAGAAGGCTTTGGCACGCGGGTCGCTGTAACCGTTGAGGTAACTGTCGATGGTAGCTCCCATACGCATATCCCCCCAGCTCTGTGTCACCTCCCAGAAAGGATTCAGGTAGGAGTATTTGGAGCCGTTGCTGTGGATAGCCGCCTTCTCCAAGAAACCGATGGTACTGTCGAACGATTTCTGTGCCTCGGTACGGGCCAGCGCTGCATCGGCATAGACCACGCGCAGGGCCAGACGAAGGCGCAACGTGTTGGCAAACCGAATCCAACTCTCCACGTCGCCGCCAAACACGTAGTCGAAATTGGCCAGCAACTTGGACGATGGAGAGGCTGTGTAATACTCGGTAAGCACGCTGATAGCATCGTCGAGCTCGGTAAAGAAAGCCTTGTAGACCTCTTCCTGTGCATCGTAGGCGATGTTGATGCCTGTTCCGAAACGTGTATAGGGAATGGGGCCGTACATATCGGTGAGACGGCTCATGCCGAGCACTTTGACCACGTTGGCCAATGCGGTCACCGAGGGAGTCTCCGCTTTCTCGGCGTTGATCTTGAGCGACAGCCAAGGCTGCATCAGGTTGGTGTACGTGTCACCAAAAGGCTGGTTGACCCACTTATCGGGCAAGAGATAGTGTGCATTGTGGAGTGCGCCCACATCGTAGGATGCCTTGATATTGGAGAAATAGCCGGAGAAGAGACCGCCCGTCAGCATGTCTTCTATCTGGAATGCGCCTCCCTTGTCTAACCCTACGATGAAGATATTGTGCTCCATCTGGGCAAAGAATGCGCCGGTATTCAGGTTATCGTGCGTCATATCCTCTTCTGTGGCCGAGTTGTGGTCTGTGTTCCACTTGTCAAACTCGCCCGTGCAGGAGGTGATGAGCATAGCGGCTGCCATCATGGCGATACCGCCGGTAATATATTTGTTGAGTTTCATATTTATCTGTATCATTAGAAGTCGACTTTAACAGAGAATCCAAGGTTTCTGAGGCTCGGCATCATGAAGTTGTCGATACCGGTAAAGTAGGTTCCGGTGCTGGCGGTGAGTTCTGGATCGAAGGGGGCCTTGCAATAGAACATCAGCAGGTTGCGTCCGGTAAAGGCGAGGTGCATTCCCTGAATCCAAGGCACCCACTGGTGGATGGGAAGGTCGTATCCGAGGGTGAGTTCTGCCAGACGCACGTTGGTGGCACTGTATATGTAGTAAGCACCGATGCTGGGTCCTACCTTGGCATAGTAGTCCTGGGCCGGGATGCGGTAACCATTGACCAGCGCACCGCCGGCATCGCGGGCATCGGCTGTGGTCTTGGAGGCACCGAAGTAGTCCATGTATCCCTGCGTGATGCTGCTTACCCGTCCGCCTACGCGGGCATTGACGAGGAAGCCGAGGCTCAATCCCCTCCATGAGAAGCTGTTGCGCCAGCCCATCGTGTACTTCGGGTTCACGTTGCCGGCATAGACATACTTGCCCTCGTCCAGTCCGGCAATGTTTTTCGACGTATAATCCACTACCAAGAAACCGTGCTCGTCCATCTTGGGGACAGTGACATACAGGTCACCCATCGAGCCGCCCTCGGTGAGGCGTACCTTTACGGGACCGAAATGCATCATATCCATCTCTTGTTGGGCCACGGTAATGGTGTTGCCATTGGTGAGTGTGAGCTGTGTAGGCGCCAGCAGCTGCCTGATCTTGTTGCGGTTGAGGGTGTAAGTGAATGTGGATGACCACTGTACAGGTCCCAACGGCTGGTTGAGCGTGAGCGAGGTCTCGATACCACGGTTGTCGATACGGCCGCCATTGATGGGCAATGCCGAATATCCTGATGCTGAAGAGAGCTCGGGGAGGAAGAACTGGTCGAAGGTGCGTGTGCTGTACAGGCTCACATTGAGGGCTATCTTGTCTTGCCAGAGATTGGCCTGCAGACCCAGTTCCCATGCCTTGGTGCGCTCGGGCTTCAGATGGGTGTTGGGATAGTAAGAGGTGGTAGACGGTGAGGCATTGGTAAACGAGTAGCGGAGCAGGGCATAGTGCTTCTCGGGCACGTTGCCCACCTCGCTGTAGCTGCCACGAACCTTGAGGAACGACAGCACGCTGTTTTTCAATCCCGGCACCATCTCGGTGAGGATAGCGCTCAGTCCCACAGAGGGGTAGAAGAATCCCTTGTTCTTGTACTCGGTGTTGCCAAGGAACGAATCCCAGTCGTTGCGGGCCGTCAAATCCAGATATACCCTGCTCTTATAGCCCACCTGTGCGGTGCCAAACACGCTCTGCACCTGATGATGGTAGTTGAGCTCGGGGTCTTGGTCCATGTGGGCGGTGCTACGGTTGACATTGTTGAGCGTGAAGCAGTTGGCCACAGTGTTCAGGAATCCTCCTACATACGAGTTTCCGGCTTCCACATCCTTGATACTGGTACCCAGGTTGGCTGTAAGGGAGAAGTCGCCGATATACTTGTCGATGTTGAGGATGGCATCGCCGTAGAGCTGGCGTGTGTCGTCGTCGGTACGGAAGTAAGCACCGTACTCGCCGGCGAAGAGGGGGTCGGTAGAGGCATGATACTTCTTCTCGTACAGACCCGATGTCTTGTCTATCTTGGCACGGCCGGAGAGGCGGATGCCGTCGGCGATGTCCCATGTGAGGCCGCCGCTGAGGATGAAGCGGTCTTTGTGGTTGATGACGTTGTCGCGGTTGATTTCCCAGTAGGGATTCATCATCGACAGTCCTTGGTTGCCAAAGGGCCAGTACTGCACCTTGAAATTGCGCTCCGGGTCATACTGCTCATAGGGCATGTACTTGCGGATATCGTCGCCGGCGGGGAAGAGGTAGATGGGCACGATGGGGTTGAAGTAGAGACCCTGCGAGATCATGTTCTGCTCCTTCACCCTCATGTACATGGCGCTCAGGTCCATGTGCAGCTTGTCGTGACAGAAGTCGGTGGTGTTGCGGAGGGTGAGGTTGTAGCGTGCAAGCGTATTGTTCTGCACGATGCCCTCGGCATTGGTCGTGGCGATGGAAGCAAAGGTCTGGCTGTGCTCCGAACCGACGGAGAAGGTGAGCGAGTTGCCCACGTTGTAACCCGTCTGGTAGAAGTCGAGCGGATCGTAGGAAGAGGGTGTGGCGAGCTTGCTGCCCCAGCTGGAGAATGCACCCGTGCTGGTCTGCCCGTAGGTGTTTTGGAACTCGGGTGTCACAAACGGCGAGAAGAAAGAGGTATTGTTAGAATAGCTCAGATGCACCTTGCCTACCTTACCCTTCTTGGTGGTAATCATCACCACGCCATTGGCTGCGTCGCTGCCATAGAGGGCAGAGGCGGCGGCACCACTGAGGATTGAGATGCTCTCCACATCGTCGGGATTGACCATCGAGGCTGCATCGCCCGTCTGGGCATCGCCGTGGTAAGCGTCGGTAGGCTGGTTGGCCTGCAGAGAGGGCATGGGAATGCCGTCGATGACGTAGAGTGCGTTGTTGTTGCCATTGATCGACTTGTTGCCACGCATCACTACCTTCACGCCTCCACCGATGCCGGCCGAGCTGGCATTGATCTCCACACCGGCCACCTTGCCTGCGAGCGCATTCATGAAGTTGGCGTCTTTCACACCGGTTATCTCCGAGCTGCTCAGTTGCTGCACATTGTAGGTAAGTGCCTTGGCCTCTTTCTTGATGCCGAGTGCGGTCACCACCACCTCCTTCAGCGCTTGCTCATCGGGTGTCATGCTCAGCTTGACATTGTCGCGGTCGGCAGACACCTCTTGGGATGTATAGCCGAGATAGGAGACCTCGATACGGCTGCCCGTGGGGGCGGAGATGGCGAAGTGGCCGTCTACATCGGTCACCGTGGCCTCTGTGGTACCCTTGATCCTGACCGTGGCACCGATGATGGGCTGTCCCTGCTCATCGAGCACTTGTCCCTGCACGGTCTTGACCGGCTTTGAAGTTTGTTTGGTGGCATCGGGCTTGCTGCCACGCTTGTGGATGGTAATGAGGCGGTTGTTAATCTCATAGCTGAGCTGGTCGCCTAATACCTTGTTCAGAACCTTGCGGACGGGCGTGTTGCGGAATGTGGCAGACACCTTGCGGTTTCCGTCAATCTCGTCCACCTTGTAGATGACAGACATCTTGGTCTGTCGTTCCACCTCTTTCAGCACATTCTTCAGGCTTTCGTTACTAAACGACTTGGTAACGGTCTGGGCACTAAGTCCCAACGCCCCGAAAAGGAGTGCCAAGAGCAGGCAGAACCTTAACAAGTTGCTTTGCTTCTTGTTCATCATTGTTACTTTTTTTGTTTAAGTTAGGTTATTGTTTGGTTGTCTCGTTCTTGCTGTGTTATTTCAGGCAGCATCCACACTCCTTACTCGGAGATGTAGATATCCTTACCAGACCGGCACACGTTTATGTCCGTGAAGCGCTGAAGCGCATGGAGCACATCGTCTATGGTCTCCTTGTTGCGCAGAGAGATGGAGAACCTCATGTCGCGCAGACGCTCAGAGGAGATGTGCACCTGGACCGCATACTGTCTTGACAGTACCTTGGCAAACTGACTGAGCGTGATGTCGTCATACTCGGCCATGTTGAGGGTCCAGGCATGCGCATCATAGTCGAATTGGGATTGGGTGAGTACGCCCGAATTCACATCCAGGCGCACCATTTCACCGGGTTTCATCAATAGATGGTCCTCGTCTCTGTCGATGAGGACAGAGCCTTGCATTAGGGTTGTAGTAATGTATTTGTCGTCTTTGTATGCTGAAACATTGAAACGGGTTCCCTTTACCACGACATCGTAGCCGGGTGTGCACACCGTAAACTCCTTGCCGTCGCATTTGGCCACCTCGAAGTAGCCCTCGCCCTCGAGCTCGACGTTGCGGTGCTTGCTATTGAACTTGGTAGAATAGCGCAGCGTGGAACCGGCGTTGAGCCATACTTGCGAACCGTCGGGCAGTCGCAACTGGGTCTTGCTGCCCAAGGGTGCCGTGAGGGTATAGAACTGCTCGGGACCGCCGGTAGACAGCAGCCATGTACCTACCGAGGTACCCACCATGAGCACCAGCACTGCTACAGCGGCCGCTGCATAGTGCCACCACGGACGGGAAGCATACTGGCGAGCCGGCTCACCAAACAGACGGAGAGCCAACTGGCGCCACGCACGCTCGGTGAGGATATCGAAATGGTCTTGCTGAGACCATTCCTTCTCCCACGCGCGGAAGCATTGCTCATTGGCCTCGCTCTGATTGACGAAGTCCATGAGGCGCTGCTCGTCCTCACGGGCTATCTTTCCCGAAAAATAGGCCTCGGCCAGTTGTTTGAATGCTTCCTTTGTCATCTTGTTTTTTCCTTGTTGTCTATATATATAACACACATACCCCCCGACTACCCTACCCCCAGAAATGGATTTTTCTGTTTTGCACCCCAAACGGACGCACGAACACAATTAAGAATTCACCCTTCACAATTATGAATTCTTAATTGCGAAGGGTGAATTATGAAACGAAGTTCGGCGAAACCAATTATAAAAAAGTCCTATTGCTTCGCGATGCGCAGGATTTGCTCCCATGCGGCCTGCTTGTCAGAGAGGTCTATGGGCACATCGGGCTCCAGCGTCTTGTCTTCGGCATGCGCACGGTCGGGACGGACAAAGTACTTGGAACAGATACTGCCCAGGATGTTGGTGTTGGGCAGACGATAGGGCATCACCTCGCCGTAGTGCGAGGGCGAATAGGTGGACGTGGTGCCCACGATGATACCGATATGATTGTCGCGCGCCAGGGTCATAAGGATGCCCGCACTGCTGAAGGTGCGTTTCCCCTGCACGAAAATCACCTTGCCGTCAAACACTTCGGGCTGTACAAAGTTGGCAGGCAGCTTGCCTGCGGGCATGCGATAGAGCTCGTCGACATGTCCTTTGGCCTCCCACGCCTGCTTGGCCACGCCCACCCGAGGATTGTAGGCTGCCATGAGGCGCGAGAAGCGCAGATAGGTGGTGAGGTTGTGTAGCTTGTCAAGCGGACAGAGATATGCCATCAGCTCGTCGCAGAGCCTGCTGCTCCCGCCATTGTTGTATTGTGCATCGACCACCAAGGTCTTGATGCCCTGCTCCTTGAGCTTGGCAAACATCTCGGCCAGCAGCTTGTCCCACCGCGGCAGCGCCTCGTTGCGGGCAGTGCGCGCATCCATACACTGGTTGAACTGCAGGTAGCAGAGCGCATGCGCCGCATCGATAGTGTAATGGAACAAGTCGCCCTTGTAAGCCATCATGCCCTCGTCTCCCGACGCTTTTGGCGCTTGGGCATCGCGCTGCTGCTTCCGCTTCTGGGCGGCCAGCTTGCTGGGCTCTACCACATCGGTATGCTTGTCGTGCAGCGGACCGAGGGTCCTGATGAGCAGTTGCACGAAGACCGAGTCGCTTTCGCAGCGCGCACAGTCGGCGAGCAGGCGCTGCTGTCCGGCGAGCAGTGCTTCCCTACGCTCCTTCTGGATATAATAAGGATGAGTGTCGGCCAGCATATCCACAAAGAGCATGGCATCGCGCTGGTACTTATTGCCTTGCTGGTAGGTCTTGTTGTTTTGGAAAGTGGAATCGTTGAGCACCTTTATTTTGCTCAAGTCTTGTGCCATCAGGGCCGCGAAGCCCATCAGTGCAATCAGTGTGGTCAGCATCTTTTTCATTTTGTCGTGAATATCGAATAGTCGTTATTTACATTTTTACCTTGAGGCGGACGAACGAACGTGCGTCCCTACACCGTTTTAGCTTTAACAGTGGCAAAGGTATAAAAAATCTGTACACAAACAAAACAAGTGGGACAGACGCACGCAATCTGTGACGAACGGCAAGAGATGGGACCATCGCCCCATCTGTGCGCAGTACATCCCATACGGCAAACCGCCCCTCTCCGTGGGTACAGAGAGGGGCGGCTCATGATGGTCGGTCGCCCAGGGCGACACCTGTATTACTTGCAGTAGAGTGCCACGATGGTCTCGTAGAGCTCCTGCTTACCAGAGATCTGTGTGGGCTCGCCATGCTCCTTGGCATAGGCTACCAAGTCTTCGAGCGACAGTTTGCCTTCCTCAAATTCCTTGCCCTTGCCGCTGTCGAAGCTGGCGTAGCGCTCCTTGAGCATCTTGGGGAGCTCGCTGTTCTCGAGAATCTCGGCAGCGTTCTCCAATGCGCGTGCCATGGCATCCATACCACTGATGTGGGCGATGAAGATATCCTCGGGATCGGTCGAGTTGCGACGCAACTTGGCATCGAAGTTAGAGCCACCCGTGCCGAGACCGCCATTGCGGATAATCTGCATCATGGCCTGGGTCAACTCAAAGTTGTCGATGGGGAACTGGTCGGTGTCCCATCCGTTCTGTGCATCACCGCGGTTGGCATCGATGCTGCCCAGCATGCCGTTGTCTACAGCCACAGCCAGCTCGTGCTCAAACGTGTGGCCGGCCAATGTAGCGTGGTTGACCTCGATATTCACCTTGAAGTCCTTGTCCAGACCGTTGGCGCGCAAGAATCCGATAACGGTCTCCACGTCTACATCGTACTGGTGCTTGGTCGGCTCCATAGGTTTGGGCTCGATCAGGAAGGTACCCTTGAATCCCTGTGCGCGGGCATAGTCGCGGGCAGCGGTAAGCATCTTGGCCAGATGGTCTTTCTCGCGCTGCATCTGGGTGTTGAGCAGGCTCATGTAGCCCTCGCGACCGCCCCAGAACACGTAGTTCTGGCCACCCAGCTTGATGGTGGCATCGATAGCGTTCTTGATCTGCACGGCAGCACGGGCTACCACGTCAAAATTGGGATTGGTAGCGGCACCGTTCATGTAGCGCTTGTGGCCGAATACGTTGGCCGTGCCCCACAACAGTTCGATACCCGTCTCCTTCATCTTCTCCTGAGCATAGTCGGTGATAGCCTTCATACGAGCCTCGTACTCCTCGATGTCGTCGGCGGGATCTACGAGGTCTGTGTCGTGGAAGCAGTAGTAGTGGATGCCCAACTTCTGCATGATTTCGAAGCCAGCATCCATCTTGTCCTTAGCGCGCTGTACGGCATCCTCGGCCTGGTCCCACTCGTAGGTGCGGGTACCGCCACCAAACTGGTCGCCAGAAGCAGCGCCCAGCGTGTGCCACCATGCCATAGCGAAACGCAGCCAGTCTTTCATCGGTTTGCCGGCCACTACCTTGTTCTCGTCATAATAATGAAACGCCAATGGGTTCTTGCTGGCAGTTCCTTCAAAAGGAATCTTGCCAATCTGCGGAAAATACTCTTTTGCCATTTTTTTCTTGTACTTTTATTAGTGTTGTTGTTAAAATTAAGTTGTCGTAATTATTTGAATGGTGGAAGAAGAAGGTAAAGGCGGACGCACGAACGTGCGTCCCTACACAGTCACCTTTTTACCGTTTTACCGTTTTACCTTTAAAATGTTCTTCCACTCGGCATAAGCCTCGGCATAGGCAGCGCGCTTGGCCTCATCGGGCTCGATGACAGCCAACTGCTTCAGCGATGCAAACGCCTCGTTGTGGTCGCGATAGATGCCACAGCCCATACCGGCACCCTTGGCGGCACCTATACTGCCATCGGTCTCGTAAAGTTCGATGGTGGCACCCGACGTGCAGGCCAGAGCCTCTCTGAAGACAGGACTCAGGAACATATTGGCCCTGCCGGCATGTATCTTGCGGATATCCATGCCCATCTGCTGCATCACCTCCATGCCATAGCAGAAACTGAAGACGATGCCCTCTTGCGCGGCGCGCATGATATGGGCACGGTTGTGGTGGTTGAAATCGAGTCCGTGGATGGAGCAGCCCACCTCCTTGTTCTCCAGCACACGCTCGGCACCGTTGCCGAAGGGGATGATGCGCACACCCTCGCTGCCCACAGGCACCGAAGCGAGCAGGTCGTTCATCTCGGCATAAGAGATGCCCTCGGGAGCGATGTTGCGGCGCACCCAGGCATTGAGGATACCCGTACCGTTGATACAGAGCAGCACGCCCAGACGGGTCTGTGCATCGGTATGGTTCACGTGGGCAAAGGTGTTCACCCTGCTCTTGGGGTCGTAGTTCACATCGCCGAGCACCCCATAGACCACACCCGAGGTGCCAGCGGTAGAGGCTATCTCTCCGGGATTGAACACGTTCAGGCTCAGCGCGTTGTTGGGCTGATCTCCGGCACGGTAGCTGATGGGAGTCCCCTCTTTGAGCCCCAGTTCCTCTGCTGCCGCACGACACACCGTGCTCTGTATGCTGAAGGTAGGCACGATGTCGGCCACCAAGTCATTGCTGAATCCGTAATACTGCATCAGGAAGTCGGCCACATGCCCCTCCTTGAAGTCCCAGAACATGCCCTCCGACAGTCCCGATACCGTGGTGTTGGCCACACCGCTCAACTTCATGGCGAGGTAGTCGCCCGGCAGCATCACCTTATATATCTTATCATATACCTCAGGCTCATTCTCCTTGACCCAAGCCAGCTTGGCCGCGGTAAAGTTGCCCGGCGAATTGAGCAGATGCCCCAAGCACTGCCCAGAACCCAAGTCGCGGAAAGCCCGCTCGCCGTAAGGCACGGCACGTGAGTCGCACCAGATGATGGAATCGCGCAGCACGTTGAGGTCGCGGTCCACACACACCAGTCCGTGCATCTGGTAAGAGATACCGATGGCACGGATATCGTCACCATGCGCCCCTGCCTCGGCCATAATCTTGGCCAAAGCCAGTTTGGCACTGTTCCACCACATCTGTGGATCCTGCTCAGCCCACCCGTTTTTTACTGATTTGATAGGAGCTTCGTGCTCTGGATAAAATGCGGTCGCAGCACATGTTCCTGTCTCGATGTCCACCAGAGATGCCTTGACCGAACTGCTGCCTACGTCAAAGCCTAATAGATATTGTCTCTCCATTCCTTTGTCTGTTATGTTTTATTGTATGTGCCTACAAATATAAAAAAATATATTGATACACATACCATTGTTGGGTAAAAAAAATAAGATTTATTTTCATCTCCCCACTTGCCACCGATTTTGTCCGATGCCGCAATGGCGTAGGCTAAACGTGGCGTTTAGGGTGACTAAATGCCGCATTTAGCTCGTCTAAATGCCACGTTTAGCCCACATCGTGGTGGCAGATGCCGTTTTTTGAAAGATGGGCACCGACTCACGTCGGCACCCATCCCAAAGAATAGTTGGACTATGGACAGTCCTATGCAATTTACTCGCTGATGTACACACCCAGTTCGGCAAGACTCGACACGCTGCTGCTGCCACTCTCGATGGTCAGGCGCAGGTAGCGCATACCCGTACCGCCGTAGAAACTGATATGCTGGTAGCCGTTGGCGCGGGGCATGTCGCCGTCGACAGCCGTACCCAGCTCTTTCCAGCTGCTGCCGTCGCTGCTGCACTCTACCTTGACAGACGAGAAGTAGTATTGCTCATACCACCAACCGCCATACCAGGCCTTGTAATAACGTGCCACGCGCAGACCCGACACCTTGTGGGTGCTGCCCATGTCCACAATTACCACCTTGGTCTTGCCGTCGGCACCGTCGGCACGCAACTGCGGACCGTTGGTCACATTGCCGTCGAAGATGGAAGCGGCATCGATATCAGTGCCCGAGTCGTAACGGGCCGTCCAACCGGTGTAATCGGTCAGGAGCGTACCCACCACCTCGTCTGCCGATGAGATGTCCTTGATGCTCTTCTCCACGGTGTTGACCACGATATAGCCCACACCACGGTCTTCGCTGCCCACGCCGTCGCCCTGTACATCGACGATACGCAGGGCGAGCATGTACTCCTTGGCCGTAAGTTGTGCCAACGAGCTTTGCTTCAGCGTCACCTCGATGTCTTCTGTAGCCTTGGCCTCACCCTGCGGGATGGTTACCGTGAGGGTGGAGAAGTTGAGGGCCTCTGCCGGCAACACCTCATAGTTGGTATTGTGTGCCTCGTTGTAGGCCTCTACCATCGACACGTCGGCCACTGCCGTCACCTTGGTGTTTTGAGACACCGGGCGCTGGATGCGCACAGGGAAAATAGCCGTGAGTTCACCGAAATCACCCACCGGCGTGTGGGCCACGGTAGTGGAAAAGAGATTGTCGGTGTTGGCCTTGAAATACACCAGGTTGTCGGGATTGCCCACCACGTCGATACGCTCGTCGCAAGAGCACGAGGTGAGCGCCATGCCTGCCACAGCCAAGAGGCTGAAGGCGAAAGTTTTCATATAGGTTTTCATATCTTTATACCTCCACTTCTTTGGTTATTCAGAACACTTGTTGTTGTCGTCGATACCCCAATGCAGATAGTTGGCTGCAGTAGGTGTATCCACAAGCACGCCATTCTCGCGCGTATCACGCTTGGTCTGGGTCCAGTCCATGTCGTAGCCGTTGCCGGAAACATCGTAGATGGTCGTACCCTCGCTCTGGTTCATCTTCCAGTAAGCTACGAGACCTTCCGACTTGGAGTCTACTCCGCACATGCCGGTGGCTATCTCGCTCGGAGCCAGCGCCCGGTTCCACAGACGGATCTCGGCCAGACGGCCGGAGAAGTACTGGCTGCTGTAATAGCCTCCCCACGACATACCGAGCTCGAAACGCTGGAACGGGGTGACCTTGCCGGAACCGGAAGCGGTGGCGTCGGGTGTGGGATTGTCGTCCACATACATGTTGAAGGCGGCACCATCGTAGGTACAGGTTACCAAGTACCAGCGGTTGGCGGCAAAGTGGGTGCTGGAGAAGGCACGTCCGCCAGGCAATACCCACTGCAGGATGTCGCCGCCGGCCGATCCGTTCTCGCCGAAGCGGAACATGTTGGCCTCTTGCTCATCCTTGCCCTCGATAGCCAGCACACGCTTGATGTTGCCAACTTTTCCGAAACCGTTGGACCAGAACTTGAACTGGATGGTGTAGGCCGGGAGGTTGACCATCTTGTCGTCTGAGAAGATAAAGTTGGACGATGCCTGACTGTCATACGACAGATGGTGGAAGTTGATGACGCGCGAGATACGCAGATACAGCGTGCGCGAAGACTCGATGACCTCTGCATCGCCACCCGAAACCTGCTTGATGGTGACGGGGACAAGATAACTGCGGCCCTCGACAAAGTCTTCGGTGCTTACCACGCGCACATTGGTGGCCGTGGAGATAGCCGAGCCGGCGCTGATGGTGAGCTCCGAGTTCTCCAACTGTACACACGATTCGGGGATGGGATAGTAAGAGCTACCGTTGGCCTCGTTGTAGGTGTCGACCAGCGACGGGTCTAAGGCGACCGTGAGCTTTACGTCTTGCGCCACTTTCTTGGTGGCCTGCACCGTGATGCTGTAGGCGGCCGGGGTGTCCTCGACTACGAATTTCTGAACGTTCACTTTTTCTGTTCCTGTGAGCAGCAGACCGTTCTTGTCATAGTCAAAATCGTCACCATCGGAGCATCCGGTGAGTGCGGCGGCACTCGTCATGAGCAGAGCGGCCGCTATGATGCTATGTTTGATATTCATTGTTTCTATGGATTGAGGTTATACGTTTACTTTTTCAGCGCCGGATTCATGATCTGGATGGCTTCGCGCATGGCCTGATAGGGCACACCGTTGGTGGCATGATAGTAGTTGCGCTCCAGATAGTAGGCTCCGCAACCGCCCTTGTGCCCGGTGGCAGGTTCCCAAGCGGCATAGTCCCAGATGACACCACCCTCGGGCTTCTGTCCGAACGACTCGCAGTAGATCATCTTTTCATCGGGCCAGCCCGAGGGGGCTCCTACACGGAAACCGACCTGCTGACTGTAGGCCTGGCTGACCAGATAGTCGCAATAAGGCTCGCAACTGGCAGGCGGATTGCTGCCGAAGTAGTCGATAATGAAGAGTTTCTCGGGCCATTGGCCATCGGGGCCGAAGTATTTGTTGCACTCGTCGGCGACAATGTACATCGGGTCGCCGCTCCAGCCCTCGTAGTCGAAGTCCACACCATCAATGCCACACTTGACCACGGTGTCCACCGCCCAGCGGGCATAGGCACGGAGCGCCTCTTCGCTACGGTCTGAGCTCAAATCGATGACACGGCTCTGGTCTACGTTGAAGTTCTCGTCACGATACCAGAACTGGTGGTTGTAGTTGGAGGCGTCTGCGTGGAAGACAAACCTTGTACCGAGTTTCTGCTGGGCATAGACCATGTCCTCATAGGCAATGGGGTGCGACTCAGGGGTAGGAATGCCCATCCAGAGGTTGACGATATCAAGACTGTCGGGCAGTCCCTTGATGCGCTCGCCCCACGATGCGGGGTCCTTATAGCCTGATGCGCCCTCGATGGGTGCCCAGTCGGCATAGTAGGCGTAGCTGATCTCATGGTCGCTGGCCTTGAAGGCGCGCAGGTTGGCAAAATATTGCTCGTCATAGGTGGTCAGTCCCTGGATTTCCAGTGCCTCCTCGTCGGTGTCACAACTCGTGAGCGCGCCGAGGGTCATGGCTGCCAGTATGGCCACGCTTGATAATATTCTGATTTTCATATTCGTTCTGTTTGTTAGCGTTGGATATTAATGACTTTTCTTGTCCCACCAGAGCGTAGTGCCGCCATTGTCGCCAGTAGCGTTGTTGGACTCGGCATTGAGCACGGCTACACCGGCTGCCACGGCAGCGCTGTTGGTGGTGTACTCGGAGTTGGGGTAAGGCAAACGGCGAATCTGCACCGAAGAGCTGACCTTGCCGCCACTCTCATTCTTGACCACGGGGAAGAGTTTGGGATAACCTGTGCGGCGGAACTCTGACCATCCCTCGGGACCGTCGGGGTACATGGCAATCCACTTCTGGGTGATGATGCGCTCCAGATTGGCCTCGAAGCCGGCAGCATCGTCCCAAGCGATGGTGATGGTGCTGGGTGCGGCTGCATCGTTGCCGTCGCCGGTGTTGTCGGTATAGGCGGCCGGAGTGGCGGTATTGTCGGCTATATACGAAGCGGCACCCGACACATTGTTCTCAAGGAACGACATCTTGATGCCTGCCTCATAGAAGCTCTGGGCACTGCCGCCCATCGCCCAACCGCGCAGGGCACCCTCGGCACGGAGGAAGAAACTCTCGGCGGCGGTCATCCACACGATGGGTGTGGTGGTCTTATTGACATTGAGCTTGGAGATTCCGTCGCCAGCATACTGCGAAGTCTTGGCAGAGATGTTGCCTGTACCGCAGCGCACGCCATGATACTTGCTGTCGGCCTTGGCTGCCACGAAGTAGGCGGAGCGACGGGGGTCATTGTAGCCGTTCATGTACGAGTCCATGGCAGCACTCATGCGTATTTCGCCGGCATTGAAGTCCTGGATATCATTGTTGGGATGATAGTAGTTAAGCTTCGAGTGGAGCAGTTCGGCACGCTCGTCTGCAGCCTCGATCACACCCACGGGATTGGCGATAGACTTCTCGGCCTCGGTCTTGGCCAGCGACTCATTGGCGTAGACAATGCGCAGGGCCAGGCGCAAACGCAGCGTGTTGGCAAACTTCACCCACTTCTTCACGTCGCCGTCATAGACATTGTCATAGTCTTGCATGAGCGTGCTGTTGGCCTCGGCAAACGGGGTGAGCACGTCGATGGCGTTGTCCAGCTCCTCAAAAAACTTTTTGTACACGTCTTCCTGCTTGTCGTAGGCGGTGCCCAGCGAACCACTGCCGAAGTTTACGTAAGGGATGGGGCCATAGGTATCGGTCACGCGGTGCATGCCCTCCACCTTGAGGATGTCGGCCAGCGCCTTGATCTCAGGTTGGCCCTGCTCCTCGGCAGCCTCTACCAGACTCTGCCATGCCGGCATGAGACCGGAGAAGGGTTTGGTGAACATCTGTTCGTACCAAGTCATCTTGTATGTGCCGTTGTGGGAACCGGAAGCCCATGTACCCGTGGGGCCGATGTAGCCCGAATAGAGGTCGTGAGACAGACCCTGGGCCACCTGATAGTCACTCGACTCGTTGCCGGTACCGTCCTTGTAGATGACAACGTAGTTTTGCATCTGGGTAAAGAAGGCACCGGTCTTCAGGTTGTCCTTCTCCAGATCGGCGTCGTGCGCTTCATTGGGATTGGTGTTGATGTCCTCGAACGAGCTGGTACATGCTGTGGCCATGCTCATTGCGAAAGCGCCCATCAATGTATATTTAAAAATCGATTTCATATTACTGTTATTTCCCTATTAGAATTTGATTTTAGCCGAGAAGCCCATGTTACGCAGGCTGGGCTGCATGAAATAGTCGATGCCCTGATAGTAGGTGCCGGTGTTAGACGTGAGTTCGGGGTCGAACGGAGCCTTGCAGTACAGCATCCAAAGGTTGTGTGCGACAAACGAGAGATTCAATCCCTTGACCCAAGGTACCCAACGGGTGATGGGCACGTCGTAACCCACGCTCAGCTCCTGCAGGCGCAGGTTGGTGGCGCTGTAGGTGTACATGGCATCGATGGTCTTGGTGGGGTTGCCCACCACTTGGTAGTAGCCCTGAACAGGGATGGTACGGCCATTGACCACGGCACCGCCGTTGTTGCGTGCATCCTGTGATGCCTGTGATGCTCCGTAGTAGTCGAGGATGGCCTGTGTCTCAGATACCACTACGCCACCGTTGCGGTAGGTGAAGAGGAAGCTGAGGTTGAGTCCCTTCCAGCTGAACGAGTTGCCCCAAGAGAGGTTGTAGTTGGGTGTGGCCTTGCCGGCAAAGCGGTAATACTCGTTGCCGTCGGGGTTGGCTTCCACGCTCTGGGTCTCGGGATTCACATAGATGGCACCGTGCTCATCGGTCTTGAGCGTGCGTACATAGATGTCGCTCATAGAGCCTCCCTCGGTCAGACGTGTCTGGTAACCCGATGTAGAGGCGGGATACATCTCCAGCAGGTTGTAGATCTGCCCGTCGATGGGGTTCTTCCAGTCGCGGAGCATGGACTTGATCTTGTTGCGGTTCAGCGTCCAGGTCATATAGGTCTCCCACTGTACGGGACCGAGCGGCTGGCTGAAGCGTGCCGACAGCTCCAGACCCTTGTTGTCTACACGTCCGCCGTTGGTCCAGATGCTGGTGTAGCCGGTAGAGGCCGACATGGGCACGTTGAAGAACTGGTCGTAGGTGCGCGACTGGTACAGGGTGGCGTTCACCTTGAGCTTGTTGTGGAAGAGGACGAAGTCGATACCAAGCTCCCAAGACTTGGTACGCTCGGGATTAAGGTCATCGTAGAACACTTTGGAGGTTTCGGGGCGGCCGGTGGAAGAGTTGATGGCGTAACCACCACGCTTGAGATACGGCTGGTTGGGCTCGTTACCCACCTCGGCATACGAGAGGCGTGTCTTGAAGTAGTTGAGCCAGCGGTCGCTCTTGATGGCGGGGAAGATGTCGGTCCAGATGCCGGAGATACCGCCACTCCAGTAGAAGAAGTGGTCTTCGAGCTTCGACGACCAGTCGTTGCGGGCGGTGAGGTCGATGTAGGCCATGCTGCGATAGCCTATCTGGGCGGTGCCATAGACGCTCTCCAAGCGGGTACGGTAACCGTCGTCCTGGTATTTCTTGAAGTTGGCATCGCTGGTCTTCACGTTCTCAAAGGTGAAGATGTTGGCCGTACCGAGCAGGTGACCCTCGAAGCCGAAGGGCTCGTAGTCATTCTGCGTGTAGCTGGTACCGAGCACGCCCGATACGTTCCATGTCTCGTCGGCGAAGTACTTGTTGGCTTTCAGGAACGCCTCGGCAAACATCTGTGTATAGTCCTCGGTCACATGCTTGTAGGCACCATACTTAGAGGCATACAGCAGGTTGGTAGAGGCGTGGAACTTGTATTCGTACTTGTTGCTGCTCTTGTCGTACTTCACACGTCCCGTCACGTCGAGCCAATCATTGATCTTGTAGTTGAGCGAGGCGGTTACCTGGTTGCGGGTCTTATGGTTGACGAAGCGCTCGCGCTCTGTGATCCAGTAGGGGTTCTCCATACTCATGTCGTTGGCGTAAGGCCAGTACTGTACGGGGAAGTTGCGGTTAGAGTCGTAACGCTCATAGTAGCCGAGCTTGCTGAAATCGTCGCCGGCGGGGAAGAGATAGACAGCAACGAGCGGGTTGTGGTACTGTCCCTGCGAGATCATGTTCTGCTCCTTGGCAGTGGAGAGCATATAGCTGACATCGAGCGTCATGCGGTCGTCCAAGAACGATGTGGTGTTGCGGAAAGCCACATTGTAACGGTCCATATCGTTGCTGTGGATGATGCCCTGGGCGTTGGTGGTGCCTATCGAGAGATAGGTCTGGTTGTGGTCGCTGCCCACCGAGAGGCTCACGTTGTTGCTGATGTTGGTTCCTGTCTGGAAGTAGTCCTTCGGCTCATAGTCTGAGGGCGTGGCCAGTTTGGAGCCCCAGCTGAAATAAGAGCCTGCTTCTGACGGACCGTACTGGTTCTGGAACTTGTGCATGCGGAAAGGCTGCGAGAACTGGAAGCTGCCGGTGTAGACCACCTCGGCACGTCCCTTCTTGCCCTTCTTGGTGGTCACAAGGATCACACCATTGGCGGCATTGGCTCCGTAGAGGGCTGCTGCCGACGGACCGGTGAGCACGCTGATGCTCTCGATATCGTCGGGATTCATGGTCGAAACGGCATCTCCCGTCTGGCCGGCACCGGCAAAGATGCCCTCGGGCTGGTCGCCCTGCAGGTCGTTCATGGGGATACCGTCAATCACGTAGAGCACGTTGTTGTTACCGTTGAGCGACTTGGCACCACGCATCACCACGCGGGTAGAACCTCCCACGCCCGATGCACCGGTAGAAAACTGCACACCGGCCACCTTACCGCTCAATGAGTTGACAAAGTTGGCATCCTTGACGGTGTTCACCGCATCACCGCCCAGCTGCTGCACATTGTACGAGAGTGATTTTGCCTCTTTCTTGATACCGAGTGCTGTCACCACAACCTCTTTCAGCATTTCGGTGTCTTGAGACAGATTGACGGTCAGTCCCGTGCCCGTGGCTGCTATCTCCTTGGACGCATAGCCCAGGTAGGAAACCACGAGTGTGCTCCCGTTGGGCACCTTCAAAGAGAAGTTACCGTCGATGTCGGTCACTGTAGCCGTAGATGTACCTTTGACCGTGACGGTGGCACCGATTACCGGCTCCCCGTTCTCGTCGAGTACACGACCACCCACTTGCTTTTCGTTAGCTTGCTGCACGGCTTTGCTGCCCACTACAGATGCAGATGCTTCCGCATTGGCATGGAGCGCGCCACAGCACAAAGCTACTGAAAAGCATAGTCTAAGCCATTGCTTTTCTTTCATAACGCTGTATTTGTTTTAAATAGTTAGACATTGAGAATATCTCTGTTAGTAATTCTTATTTGCAAAGGTCCATCTCGTCTTGCCATCTGCCTAATGCCGTGCTCCCGTCAAGGGGCAATGCCTCAAGGTAGAGACCGACGTACTTTTTGAGTAGGTTTCATACGGTGTGACATTGTTTAGTCCGTGATGAATAGGTTCTTTTCAGTTATTTTTAGCTGATGTTGATACTCTTGAAACAATCTGATGACCATCTACCCTACCCCAATTTTCATATTTAACCTCCGTTAACAATATAACAAATGAATTAAAGCAAAGATTCTCGTATTTCAAACATATATACCAGTTGTTGTATTGAAAAGCTCTATTATATGAAGAATTATACAAATCGTTAATTTTGTCGTTATGGTCTGATATAATGTCACCCCGAGGAAAACGGGGGACTATTTTTTGCCGGCCAAAAAGTTTGTGGCGTGGCAAGTTATTGCTACATTTGCACCGACAAACCAAACCAAGAAAGATGAAGATAGGAGTATTCTGCTCGGCCAATCAGCAGATCGATGCCGAGTATTTTGAACTGACACGCCAACTGGGGGCATGGATGGCCGCCCAAGGACACACGCTGGTCTTTGGGGGATGTGATATGGGACTGATGGAGTGTGTGGCCCGCGCCGTCAAGGAAGGCGGCGGCTACACCATAGGCATTGTGCCCACCCTGATAGAGCGGGACGGACATGTATCGGACTATGTAGATACGAAGATACTGTGCGACAACCTGAGCGACCGCAAGGACCTGTTGCTCGCCCAGAGCGACATACTGGTGGCGCTTCCCGGTGGAATCGGGACGCTCGACGAGGTTTTCACCGTCGCGGCGGCACATACCATCGGCTATCACCGCAAGCGCGTGGTGCTATACGATATGAACGGATTCTGGACCAAGCTCATCGAGGCGCTCGACGACCTGCAGGCGCGCGGTTTCATACGCGGCGACTACCACGATGTCATTGCCGTGGTCCACAACCTGGACGAGGTGGCTACTCTCTGCGTCTGAAGAGATAGTCGACCACCAGCGCGATGGCGCCGTCGCCCGTGACATTGCATGCGGTACCAAACGAATCCATCGCGATATACAGCGCTATCATGAGCGCCTGCTGCTGCGCGTCGAAACCGAGGATGCTCCCCAGCGGGGCCAATGCGGCCATGATGGCACCTCCCGGCACACCGGGGCCTGCCACCATCATGATGCCCAACATGAGGAGAAAGTGGAGGAAGAGCAACGGGTCGTGGGGCAAGCCCTCGATCAGACATATCGTCAGGGCGCAGGCCGCTATCTTCATGGCAGAGCCCGACATGTGGATGGTGGCGCAGAGTGGCACCACAAAACCGGCGATACCCTCGCTCACACCGTTGGTCATGGTCTGCTTGAGCGTCACGGGAATGGTGGCAGCCGACGATGAGGTGCCCAAGGCCGTGAAATAGGCAGGCAACATCTTCACCAGCAACCTAAAGGGGTTGCGCCGCACGATAGCTCCGGCAATGCAGAACTGGTAGACCAAGACGAAGATGTGAAGCACGAAGATGACCACGATAATCTGGGCGAAGACGAGCAGGATATGATAGGCCTGCCCGGAGTAAGTCATGTTGAGGAAGATACCGAAGATATAGAGCGGCAGCAGCGGGATGATGGCGCGGCGGATGGTAGCGGCCACCACCTCCTTGAAGTCGGCGAAGACGCGCTTCAGGGTGTCGAGCCGCGCATAGGCTATGCTCAACCCGATGACAAACGACAGTACCAGACTGCTCATGACATCAAACATGGGCGGGATGGTGATGGTAAAATAAGGTGCCACATCGGTAGCCTGCGCCATCGCTCCCTCGGGCACGGCACTGGACACCATGCCGGGGAAAAGCCATGACCCTACGCCATAAGAGAGCGCCCCGGCACACACCGTGTCGATGTAGGCGATGGCCACGGTGGCCAACAGCAACCGGCCGGCACCACTGCCGATATCGCCAATGGCCGGCGTGACCAATCCGACGATGATGAGCGGTATCATGAAGCCGAGAAACTGGCCAAAGATGGCGTTGAAGGTGACAAACACCTGAATCCACGGCAGGGTGAGCACTTGGCCCAGCACCACGCCCAGCACGATGGCAAGGAGGATGCGGGGGAGCAGTCCTATCTTGATCTTCTTCATAGCGTAGGGGATATGTGATGAGGGGTTAAGGGTGTTGTAAGAGTTTCTCAGCCATGGCCTTGCCCAATGCCACACACTGTGCACGGGTCTCGGGCGAGAGCGACTGCTTCATCTCGACAGGTGTTCCCACGGGCTCGAAGTGCAGACGGTTCTCGTTCCACTCGCCTATCTTCTGCACAGCCTTGCCAGCCCAAGCATAACTGCCAAACCAGCCCAGGTAGCGATGGCGTATATCGCGGTTGGCTATCTCAGAGAGCAGCACATCCATCTCATGGTAGAGTCCATTGTTGTAGGTGGGCGCACCCACAATAAGCCCTGAGTATCTGAAGATATCACGCAGGATATACGAGTGGTGGGTCTTGGAAATGTTGTAGACACAGATATTCTTCACGCCGTGCTCCGAGGCGGCCTCGGCGATGACTTCGGCCATGCGCTCGGTGTTTCCGTACATGGTGCCGTAACAGATCACCAGTCCGGGCTCGGCCTCATAGCGGCTCATGCGGTCGTACATCCCCACCACACGCTCCACATCACGATGCCATACCGGACCGTGGGTGGAACAGATATAACTGATGGGCAGCGAGGCCAACTTCTTGAGCGCGTTCTGGACGGGCGTGCCATACTTGCCTACGATGTTGGAGTAATAGCGGGTCATCTCCGGCCAGCACCAGTCGGTATCGATGGCCTCATCGAGGAATCCACCATTGAGGGCTCCGAAACAACCGAAGGCATCGCCACTGAAAAGTGTCTGCGTCTGTGCCTCATAACTCATCATGGTTTCCGGCCAATGCACCATCGGGGTGAGATGGAACATGAGCTGGTGATGGCCGAGGTCGATGAAATCGCCGTTTTTCACCTCGTGGGTATTGTCGTTAACGCCGTAGAAGCCTTCCATCATGCCGAAAGTCTTCTTGTTGCCGATAATCTTCACATCAGGATAAAACTGCTTGAGCAGGGCTATCGACCCGCTATGGTCCGGTTCCATGTGGTGGATGACGAGATAGTCGATGGGGCGGTCGCCTATCACCTCGCGGATGTTTTCCATAAACTGGGTGAAGAAGTCTACCTCCACCGTATCAATGAGACATACCTTGTCGTCGTCTATCAGATAGGCATTGTAAGACACGCCATAGGGCAGCGGCCACAATCCCTCAAACAGCGACTTGTTGCGGTCGTTGACCCCAACATAGTAAATCTTGTCTTTAATCTCCTTCATTGCAACTATTGTTTATCTTGATTATCATTACACAGACAGCAGCCCACACGGCCATGCCTGTCTTTACATTATTATATATATCGTTCGCATACTTTCAGATGGTGGAAAGGCGGACGCACGAACGTGCGTCCCTACACCGTCTTACCGTTTTACCTTTTTACCCTTTTACCTTTTTACCTTTATAAGAGCTTCTCCCCAAACTCCTTTGACACATAATTGTAGATGCCTTTGCAGCACTCATTGGAGAAGAGCTGGGCATACGCCACCAGCTTGTCCCACTCCTCGGGAGCAAGTCCGCGGTCCAACTGGTCCTTGGTGATGCCATAGCGAATCAGACCGTACAGGAGACCCGCGTTGAAGTTGTCGCCCGCGCCGATGGTGCTCACCGTCTCAGTTTCCGGCACAGCATATTCGCGTCGGAAGTTGCCGTCGGCCCGCACAACCACGGGATCTGCGCCCTGCGTATAGACAAACTTCTTGCAGTAAAAGGAAATCTCCGCCGTGTACACCTTGTCGGGGTCGCTCTTGCGGTAGAGCGTCTCGAAGTCCTCACGACTGCCGCGCACGATATCGGCAAACTCCAGGTTCTCAATCAGGTTGGGGGTAATCTTCATCACATCGTTCTTGTGTGCCGGCCGATAGTTCACATCATAGTAGATGATGGCTCCGTGGTTGTGGGCATAGTCGAGCAGGCCCATCACCTGCGGCCGCACGGCCGGGTTGACGGCAAAAAACGAACCCACGATGACAATATCGTCGGGCTGAATGTCAGGATAGACAAAGTCTACATGGTCATGGGGATGGTCTTTGTAGAAGAGGTATTCGGCATTGTTGTGCTCGTCGAGGAAAGCGAGTGAGACCGGCGACTGGCCGTTGGGACAGCGGTTGACAAGGTCGGCATTCACCCCGTTGTCACGAAGAAAACTCACCACCTGGTCTCCGATACGGTCATTTCCCGTCTCAGAGATGAAAGTGGTGCTGACCCCCGCACGCCCCAATGAGACAATGGCGTTGAAGACGGAGCCGCCGGGGAAGGCTCCGATGGGCTGTCCGCCCTTGAAGATAATATCGAGCACCGTCTCGCCGATGCCTATCACTTTTCGTTGATTGTTGTTCATCCTGTTTATCCTATAATGAGTCTGCAAATATCCGAATTTTCAACCAAATAACAAAGCAAATCGGCCAAAAATTCACTTCCTATTTATCCGCCATGCGCAACCATCACCCACCCATCCATCACCATCAGCCGCGTAAATGCCACCTTTAGCCACCTAATCATGGCATTTACGGGTGCCAAATGCCACGTTTAGGCGGAGCGGACACGTTAAAAACGGATGGGGTGGACAGGGTTGTCGGAAAAAATGGTTAGCTTTGCACCCGATATGGACTACAATACCTGTACTTTGGCCAACGGCCTGCGCGTCATTCACCTCCCCTCGCGCTCTCCCGTGCTCTACTGCGGCTACGAGATAGCCGCCGGCACGCGCCACGAGCGTCCCGGAGAGGAAGGATTGGCTCACTTCTGCGAGCATGTGACCTTTAAGGGTACCGAGCGGAGGCGCTCATGGCACATACTCAACTGTATGGAGCGCGTGGGAGGCGACCTCAATGCCTTCACCAACAAGGAAGACACCGTGTTCTATACCGCCGTGCTGCACGAACATGCCAACAGGGCAATAGACCTGCTCACCGACATCGTGTTCCACTCTGTCTATCCACAGAGCGAGATAGACAAGGAGGTGGAGATCATCTGTGACGAGATAGAGAGCTACCACGACACGCCCGCCGAACTCATCTACGACGAGTTTGAGAATCTGATATTCAGCGGACATTCCCTCGGCCACAACATTCTCGGTACGGCCTCCCGCGTGCGCAGTTTCACCCAGGCCGACGCACTGCGCTTTACCCACGCTTATTACCGCCCGGACAATGCGGTCTTTTTCGCTTACGGCGACATAGACTTCCACCGGTTGGTGCGCATGCTGTGCCGGGCTACGGAGACCTCGCCATTGGCACCACACGACGAGGTCCAGGCTGCCGCAACCACGCTTCCGAAGCCGATGAAACCGGCGATTTTTGAGGATACGAAGGGACAAACCATCGTCAGCGAGCGCCATACGCACCAGGCACATGTCATGGTGGGCACGCGCGCTTACGCCTTTGGCGACAGCAGGCGCATGCCGCTCTATCTGCTCAACAACCTGCTGGGCGGCCCGGGCATGAACGCGCGACTCAACCTGAGCCTGCGCGAGCGCAACGGACTGGTCTATACGGTCGAGAGCATGATGACCTGTTATGGAGACACCGGACTGTGGGCCACCTACTTCGGATGCGACCCTGCAGACGTGGACCGCTGCCTGCGGCTGGTGCGCCGCGAGCTCGACAAACTCATGGCCAAGCCGCTCTCCGCCACCCAACTGGCGGCTGCCAAGCGACAACTGAAAGGCCAGATAGGCGTAGCCTGCGACAACCGCGAGAGTTTTGCCCTGAGTTTTGGCAAGAGTTTCCTGCATTACGGCCAAGAGAGGAATATCCCTGCCCTCTATGCAGCCATCGACCGTATCACCCCCGACGACCTGTGGCAGGTGGCGCGCCATCTCTTCGCTCCCGACAGGCTCTATACCCTCATCTACAAATAAGAAATACAGGATTGGAAAACCAAATGCGGCATTTACGGGTGCTAAATGCCGCATTTAGGCGGGCTAAACGTGGCATTTAGCTCAGACATCTGCCATCACCGTCTGGGAGGAGTGCGCCTGCGGGGGCGGGAGGCGACAAGGAATGTAGGATGAAAATTTGGAACTTTCACGGAAATATCTTATCTTTGTGGCAATCAAAAATATAATCTCATGAAAAAAATAACAACTTTTATCTTCTCATTGCTGGCATGCCTCGGCGCATGGGCACAGTACCAACCCTCTGAGGAAGTCCTGAAATCGCGCAAGGATTTTCAGGACGATAAATTCGGCATCTTCATCCACTGGGGTGTCTACTCCATGATTGGCCACGGCGAGTGGGTCATGGACAAAGAGGCCATCAACTACAAGGAATACACACATCTGGCCGACGGATTCTACCCCTCCAAGTTCAATGCAGAGGAGTGGGTGAAGGCTTTCAAGGCGGCCGGTGCCAAATATATCACCTTCACCTCGCGCCACCACGACGGATTCTCCATGTTCAAGACGGCTACAAGCAACTACAACATCGTGGACGGCACGCCCTTTAAGCGCGACGTGCTGAAGGAACTGGCCGACGCCTGCCAGAAGCACGGCATGAAGCTGCATGTGTATTACTCGCACGCCGAGTGGAACCGTCTGGACTATCCCCAAGGATGGAGCGCCATGCGCACAGGCCGTCCCCGCGACAAGGAAAACTACGACAGCTACCTGAAGTTTATGAAACAGCAGCTCACGGAGATTCTTACCAACTATGGTCCTGTACGCTGCATCTGGTTTGACGGCCATTGGGATCAGAAAAACCGCAAGAACTTTGACTGGAAGCTCGACGAGCAGTACAGCCTCATCCACCAGCTCCAGCCGGGCTGCATGGTGGCCAAC
The DNA here is from genome assembly GCA_004554665.1 of Bacteroidales bacterium. Lineage (GTDB taxonomy): Bacteria > Bacteroidota > Bacteroidia > Bacteroidales > Bacteroidaceae > Prevotella. The sequence continues at coordinate 9,567 of SFKY01000002.1, read as the reverse complement.
AACCACCACTTCGCACCCAAACCGGGAGAAGACATACAGCTGTTTGAGCAAGACCTGCCGGGCGAGAACACCGCCGGATACTCCCCTAACAGCGAGATTGGCCGTCTGCCGCTCGAGACCTGTCTGACCATGAACAAGACTTGGGGCTACGACATCAACGACAAGAGCTACAAGAGCAATACGTACCTGATTCAGAAACTGGTGCAGGCTGCCGGCAAGAATGCTAACCTGCTGCTCAACATCGGCCCACGCCCCGACGGACAGTTGCCCGTAGAGGCCCTGACGAGACTCAAGGCGATGGGCGAATGGCTCGCCAAAAACGGCGAGACGGTGTACGGCACCCGCGGCGGCATCGTGGCTCCCCACGACTGGGGTGTCTCCACGCAGAAGGGCAACACCCTCTACATCCACATCCTGAAATGGAAAGACCGTGGTCTCTTCCTGCCCATCACAGACCGCAAGGTGGTGAAGGCGCAGATGTTTGAGGGCAAGCAGCCCGTGACCGTGACACGCACCAAGACGGGCGTGATGCTCGAGTTGCCGGCCGTGCCCAGCGGTGTGGACACGATTGTAGAACTTACACTTAAATAATAATTATACGATACAATGTTTGGATTAGGATTATCAGAGGTACTTGTCATTGCCCTCGTGATCTTGCTGCTCTTCGGAGGCAAGAAAATCCCCGAGTTGATGAAGGGGTTGGGCAAGGGAGTGAAGAGTTTTAAGGACGGTGTGAACGGTATAGAGGACGACCTGAAAGGCGATGCCGACGACAAGCACGACCCAGCCCAATAAGGCAGGCTACGACCCAACCTGACAAACCGGTCCAAAACAACAGCATGAGGCCACGCCTGATGCCGCTATGAGCAAGAAGCGGCATGGGGCGTGGCCTCATTTTATAAGGAGTGACAATGCGGAAGGCTATGGGGCAAGATACTTCTTGCCATCCTTGATGACGACACCGCGGAAGTCATTGCCTACTCGCATACCGCCAAGGTTGTAGGTATGGCCGCCGACAACAGTCTTGCCAGGGGTCTTCACGCCATCGATGGCGGTGATGACCTCGTCGATGGTATTGCTGGTGATACGCATCTTGCCGGCATTGTCTACCGTCATGGTAAAGTAGACGGCACCGCCCGGCACACGGAACTTCTGCAGCTCGCCACGGTCTAACTCATCGCTCGTAGCCGAGGCACAATAGAGCTTATAGGTATGCCCATTTTGCACCACTTCCTGCAAATCCTCGTCTATGCACTGCTTAGACATGGAATAACCATAGAGTTGGTCCAGGTCTGTGACGTCTGCCATCTTGAGTACGTTGATGTCTCCAGACCCTGCATCTTCCACACACAGGTAGAGGGCACCATTGAAAGGCAGATAGTTGTAGTTGTAGAAGCCCTTGCTCAGATCCATGACTATCTGCTCGGTACCCTCTCCATTGGACAAGGTATAGCCCTCTGACACGAAGATAGATTCCTCACGGTCGTTAGAGAGAGCAGTAGGACGGAAACCGATGGTGATGCTCTGTGCTTCGGAAAACTCGTAGTCGCCACCGGCCATCAAATCCATCGCATAGTAGCCATCATACACTCCTTGCCATCCCCAGTTGACCGATACCAAGCCATCGGCATCGACACCGTCGACCACAAAGGCATGGCCGCCTGCCGTCTCGTCCTGACCGGAGTAGAGGATGGGATAGCCCTTGGCCAGCTCGCCATAGACCAGCGTCTGCCATTCGTTCTGGGTATAGAACTCGCGCCAGTACTGTTTTACAGACTGCTTGGGGTAGCCCATGCCATCGGTTGCTGCGATAGGTGTGTCAAAAGGGGATGAACCCGACGCCTCCGTCCCGTAGACCATACTCAGGGCATAACCGCAGTCGCGGCAGAGGGCACCAATGTTTTTCCGCTCCACCTGTATATAAGAGATTTCCTCAATATTGGTGGTGGAACCGTCTACCGAATAGTATCCATACGCCTTTTTCAAGGGATATCTATAGGTGGTCGACACGTTGGTCGTGTGGGTGGTCTTGGTGTTGCCCTCCTGGGTGTAATAGGTCGCCGCAAACGAGGCCGACTTAGGGAATTCGTTGAAGTTGCAGATCTGGGCCAGCGCCGTGGCTCCACATCCCGTAACGGCTGTCTCCGAGCCAATGACAGGACAATTGTAGTTGTACGGAGTGCCCTGTGCCCACTTGGTAGTGACCATCGGGGTCACCACACTGTGGCTCACGGCAGGCACATCGTCGGTCTGCACGTCCGCATCGGCAGCCTCGCCCTGTCGGGCTACGGCCTCCATCTGGCGGTTCATCTCCCCTATCCACCATTTCATGCAGCACGGCAACGGGTGTTTGCCGTCTATCACGCCGGCTGTATAACCCAGCACGGCAGGGAAACGGTCGTCCTTGCTCATAATGACCGAGCCGGCCAGCTGGTCGGCATAGACCACCACGCCCCCATCCTCAAACATGCGGGCCAACTGCAGCGAACCACTGCTTACTCGACCCACGGCAGCAGCCGACATACGGCGGGCACTGATGCCCAACTGGCGCTTGGCAATGGCTTTCAGTTCACTCTCGCTTCGCTCTGCGGCCAACGCCATGGCTGTTGCCATACATACCGCGACCATCCATAAGATTCTTTTCATAGACCTTGATTTTTTATAGTTCTGCAAGCTGTAATTAAGTCGTAAAAGCGCCACCTACGTATGAGTGATACGTGGGCGACGCTTTTCATAAGGTAGCATCAATATGCTGACAGTTGATTATTTGACGGTCTTGCTGTCAAGTACACTCTTCTTAATAGCCACTCTGACATTGCTTGTACCACTTGCCACATCCAGTTTCTTGGTGCTCAGTTTCTTCACAGCTGTGTTGGCCTTCAGGGCAGCCTTGGCCTGAGCGGCAGCCAGTGCACGCTTGGCAGCGGCAGCAGCTTTTCCTTTCAGTTCAAAGGTCTCCATGCCATTAGTAAAGGCACCTGCTGCACAGTAGTAAACTGTATTGAATGAGAGCACACCGGTAGCCTTGTCATAAGAGCTTACGCCATACTTGGTGCTGCCTGTATATGTGGTGATATCGCCCACATAAACGGTGCCATAGTTAGGATGCGTGTCGCCAGTCTCCTGATCGTCTACCTGGATGCTTCCGTTGGCAAGCATGGTGAAGGTGAAGTTGGTGCCATTACCCCAGTTCTCGATGCGGAACTTGGTATCATCCTGATCGCACTGGGAGAGGATAAGACCCTCGTCTACATAAGGAGTGCCATCATCGTAGGTAAACCACTGCGTATAGGTGAAGTCGCCGGTATAGAGTGCGGTGTAGGTCTTCTCACCAGACGGCGGCAGCACGGTGAAGGCTACAGTCATAGTCTCCAGGCGGTTGCCTTCGGCATCGTAAGGAACAACCACCAGTGTGTAGTCGCCCTTGTCGTCTACGAGAACCACCTTGGTACCGCTCTCAGAGGTCGTAGTACACTCGATATCTCCGGCAAACATTCCGTCGGCCTTGGCGGCTATCTCCTCATCGGTGAGTTCACCGGCAAAGGCAGCATACTGTATCTTGCTCAGATCGGCACCCAGGGTCATAGAGAAGACCTCACCCAGCAACTTGGTGCTCTGGTAAGCGCCGTTGTCCACGATACCTACATTGTAGTCTTTCTGCACATAGCCCGGCAACTGCAAGTACTCCTTACCAGTTCCGAAGTAACCCAGGCTGATAAAGTAAGTCACATCGAAGGTGAAGCGGCCTGCCTCCTCGTCGTAAGAGCAGGGACGGTCCTCAGGCTTGATGGTTTCGTCGCCACGGATATCCTTCCAGTAGGTATAGGTGTCGGCCACGAATACATATTCGCTATAAGTACTTTGGTAATAGCCCGTATTCTGCTTGGCGATGGCAAACATACCCGTCTCTGTGTTCCAGTCGATAACGAGGTTGACACCATTGAACCAGTCGTAGAGCATGATCTGGCGCTTGGCGGGCTCGAGCATCGACTGGCGCATAAACGTAGGCTGAGCATAAGTACCGCTCATGTACTGTGCATAGGTATAGGCAGGTAGGTCACCGTCTACTATCAGCGCGGCATTCTCATATCCGCCTGTGGCATAGGCAGCATAGGCAGCCTCCCAAGCGGCAAACTGGCCGCTGGCCATGCCGGCAATGTCCGCAGGATAGTCCCATCCCAGCGGTGCCCACTCGCTCCAAGGAGCGTACTTGATGACCACCTGCTTCTGGGCATCGCCATAAGCGCAGGTCTCTGCCATCAAGGTGAGGTCGAGGGCATAGGGATTGTCAGCCACAAGACTGCTGAACGTGAAGGTAACGGGTACCTTGGCAGTGGCCTCGCCGTCGGCGAAGGTCACAGAAGAGGGGATAGAGAAGAGCTTAGCCTCGGTCGTGTCGACAGCGGTAAGGTTAACCGTGAGGCTGCCCTCGGTCTTTACGCGGCTTACTTCTATCTCCACGGTGCTCTGTCCGTCTTCCAACAGAATCTCGGAAGCACTTTCATTGGAGAAATACACCTGCTCAGTGGTAGGCACGGCGGCCATGTCGTAGTTATCCGATGAACAGGCGGCAAGTCCCGCAACAGCCATGATGGCCATAAATGCCTTGCATATAGTTTTGTTGATTCTCATCGTTGATTCTCTTTATTTATGGCGTGGCCTGTTGCATCCACGCCCTGTTGGGTTATTACTGTTAGTTTAGTATGCGCCTTCTGCGTAAACACCTTCCTTGCACTTGGAACCGTCAACAGAGAGCGTGGGGTCCGGATTGTTCTGGTCCTGCAGTACCTTGTTGATTTCTGTCTCGTAGTCGGGAATCACCAGGTTCCAGTTGGGCTTTATCCCCTCGGCGTTGATGTGGTAGATAGTAGCCGGGGCATTGGTTCCCTTGTAGTACTGCATCACACCGGGCTTGATACGCTTGGCAGACGGGAAGGCATTGCCCTCGCCCCAGAACTCGATACGCATCTGGTCGAGTACGGCGAGCTGCATTTCGCGCTCGTTAGTGGCACGACACTTGTAGGCACCGTCGCGATACGCGGTCACCCACTGCTGCAACAGCTGTACGCCTTTGGCAAATCCCTGGGTCATGCCAGCGGCCTCGGCGCGGAGCAGATACATCTCTTCGAGACGCATGATGGGCACATCCACAGCACCTCCGATAGAATAGGTCTTGTAGTCGCCCTGCGCGCAGCGGAACTTGATAGAGAGATAGTCGGGCATGTCGGCGAGCCAGTCCTCATCGCGGCAAGTCTCGTAGTCGCCACGCTTACGGTCGGGGTCGAGGAACCACTTGCGACGGTAGTCGTTGATACCCATCTTCTCATAGAGGCTCCTGTCGATACCGGGGCAGCTGAGGGAAGAATAACCCCAATCGGCCTCGCCCGACATCATACCTGTGAAGTTGCAGAGGTTACCCATGTTCTCGGCAGAGTAGTGAGCGTACCACATCCAGCCGTTGGTAGCTGTGGCAAAAGCGGTGGTGGGGTTGGTCAGTTCCTGCTTGGTCATCATGGTAGCACCGCCTGCCTCGGCAGCGGCAATGGCTTTCTCGGCATATTCGAGAGCCTTCTCATAGTTCTGGTCCCACATATAGACCTTGGCCTTAAGACCGTAGACTACAGCGAGGTTGGGAGCCGTGCGGTCCTTGCCCTTATAGCCGGTCTCGGTAAAGAGTTGCTCGGCCGTGTTGAGGTCTGAGAGGATAAACTCGGTCATGGCATCGTGTGTAGCACGCGGATTGTTGGCGGCTTCTTCCTCTGTCGTCTCCTCGGTCACGATGGGCACAGTGAGTCCGAGCACCTTGGAGCAGTCTGTGTACTTGTTGGCCACCGGCTCGAAGAGCACTGTGAGCAGGTAATAGTCGTGCGCACGATAGGCGTAGGCCATAGCGGCATAGTTCTTGTCGTCGTCGATCGGGTCTTCTATAGCCTTATAGGTCTTGATGGCATCGTTAGCACCCTTTACAAACATATAGAGCGTACGCCAGGGCAGCCAAGAGAAGTAGCTGCTGCCTGCCATGTTGCGGTCCATGGTGTTGTAAGTACGATACCAGTCGTATCCTGTGTTGGAACCCAGTGCGTACATATCGCCCATCATCTCGGTCATGGCAATCATGAACTGCGGATAGGCCATGTCGGTCTCGTGCACCTGCTCTCCATAGACCAGGTAGCCCTGTACATACTGTGCCGACATACCGTTGACGGCACTCGAAAGGCCGGCTGCCGACATCTGATCCTCGGTGACAGTGCTGCTCTCAGGAAACGTCTCGTCGATACAGCCTGTGAGCGTCAGTGCTGCGCCCATTGCCAGGACGGCATATATTTTTCCAAATATCTTCATTGTTGTTGCTGTTAATTATGAATTTAGAACTGAACGGTTAAACCTGCTGAGATCGTTCTCATCGGTGAATAAGTAGTGGCGTTCGACGTATCGATGTCGCTGTAAGACAGGCGTGGGTCAAATCCCTTGCGTGCCGAGAAGTAGCATACGTTCTCACAAGCCAGGTAGAAGCGCAGGCTGGTGACATCGATCTTGCTGAGCAGCGAAGCGGGCACGGTGTAGCCGAAGTTGATGTTCTCGATATTGAGATAGTCTGACGATGTCAGGAAACGTGTAGACGAGCTTGAGCCGTACTGGTCGCCGTACTGGAATCGGGGGATGCTGCTGTTCACGTTGTCAGGAGACCACGAGTTGAGCAGGTCTTTGTGAAAATTCCAACCACCATGATTGCTGTGGGGCGACGACATGAACGAAGCATAAGTGCTGTCGTAAGCCTTGCCACCGAGCTGGAAGGAGCAGTGGAACGAGAGGTCGAAGCCGTAGGCCCGTACCATCGTGCCGAAACCGCCCTGCCACTTGGGCACCGTGGTCTTCTCGGTCATGTAGTAGTCGGCGTCATTGTACACCTTGGTTTTCTCACGGCCTGCCCAAACCTTGTCGCCATCGGCATCGAGCTTGAACGTACCGTCCTCATTCATGGCGTAGGTGTTCTTCCACCACATCGGTTCGCCGGTCTCGGGATCCACGCCTGCATAGTCTTTCAGACGCCAAGTATAGATAGACTGGCCCTCGGCGATAAAGAAGCTACCGCTGGTGAAACCCTTCACCTTCTCGCCATTGGCCGTATAGTAGTAGCCGTTCTTGTGCTCGTCGGCGAGTTTAGACACGCGGTTCTTGATAGAAGAGATATTGAAGTCGAAATCCCAGTTCACATTCTTGCTCTTGAGGATGTTGACCTTCATGTCGAGCTCGACACCCGTGTTGTAGAGGTCACCCACGTTGGCATAATAACTGGTGTATCCGATAGAGGGAGCCACCGAGTAAGCCATGAGCATGTCGGAAGTCTTGCGATAGTAGTACTCGATGCTACCCGACAGGCGGTTGAAGAGGTCAAACTCTACACCGGCATTGAAGTTGGTCTGGGTCTCCCAAGTGATGTCCTTGTTACCTTTGGCCTCGAAAGCAGTACCCACCAGGTTGTTGGCATTGCTGATACCGTAGGTGTCTACATAGCGGTATGCACCGATATTGTCGTTACCCTGCGAACCGATAGAAGCCTTGAACTTGAGCATGTCTACCCAAGAGGCATCAAACCACTTCTCCTTGGAGATAATCCAGGCACCACCCAGCGACCAGAAGTCACCCCAGCGGTTGTCAGGATGGAAACGGGAAGAGGCATCGCGACGATAAGAGGCAGAACCGAAGATGCGCTGGTCATAATCGTACTGCACGCGGCCGAAATAACCCTCGTTGTTGTAGCGGGTCTTGTAAGAGTAAGCGCCCTTGCCGTCGATCACGGCGCCGGAGAGCTCCTTGTTGTTGTCGGAGAACATCTGCGACTTGCTGGCACCGAGGATATAGTAGCGATAGTCATAATACTCGTGACCGAGCATCACGTTCAGGTTGTGCTGCTTGGCGATGGAGGTGCTATAGTTGAGTATCTGCTGGAAGTTGCGGCTCCATGTACGGCTGTGACCCTTCTCCACAGTACCGCCCGTGGTGTCGAACTGACCGTAGTAGCGGTTGTAGACATAGGTGGAGCGTGTCTCGTCGAGGTTGAAAGTACCATTGAGCGTGAGCACCAGTCCGGGCATGAAGGTGATGTCGGCAAAGGCGTTGCTGTAAACGGCGTTGCCCTCGTAGTTGCGGGTGTTGAGCAGCACGTCTTGCAGCGCATTGGCATCGTTGAGGAACGGACGGCTCAGGCCGGCGTTCATACCGTTACCGTAGTCCATCATCGTGATGCCGTGGTCGTCTACCATGACGTTTTTGTCGGCATCGCGCAGGTAGAGCGGATAGATGGGAGCGATCTGTGAAGTAAACGCCCACACGTTTCCGGTAGAGGTCGACGAGCCGTTATCGCCCAGCGAATTGCCGTTGAAGCGGGCATACGACATGTTGGCACCGGTCTTCAACCAACTCTTCACCTGATAGTCGCCTCGCAGACGGCCGGTGAAGCGGCGGTAATCGGAGTTGTACGAGATACCCTCGTTCTCCAGATAACCCAGAGACATATAGAATGTAGAGCGGTTGGAGGCCGCGTTGATCGATACATTGTACTCCTGGCGCAGGCCGGTGCGTGTACCTTCATCCTCCCAGTTGTCGGGGGTAATCCAGTAACCGTCTACCAGACGGCCGAGCGTGGCATTAGGGTTCAGACGGCCATCGGTACCGATGAGATACTGGCCGGCAGGAATGGTCCAGATGTTATAGCCCAGACCACCGTTGTCGGCCTGTGCATTGTACAGTATCGAGTTGGCCTTCGTATAGGCTTCTGACGCAGTTGCACCCCCATTGAGGTAGTAACTGTTCAGCGCAGCAAACTGCATCTCATAATACTGGGCAGGGCTCTCTACCACATCATAGTGCTGGAGGGCACGGGTGTTGCCACCCCACTTGGCATCGAAGGTCACCTTGGCATCCTGACCCTTCTTGGCGGTCTTGGTGGTGATGATAACCACACCGTTGGCACCACGCGCACCGTAGAGTGCAGAAGAGGCAGCGTCCTTGAGTACGGTCATGCTCTCCACATCGCTGGGGTTAAGGCTGTTCAGGTCGCCGCTATAGGGCGCACCGTCTACGATGATGAGCGGATCCTTGCCGGCGTTGAGCGAACTGAAACCGCGGATGCGGATGGTAGGCGACGAACCGGGACCTCCATTGGACGAAGTAAGAGTCACACCGGGCACAGAACCGGCCAATGCAGCGGTAACATCACTTACCTGCGACTGGGCGAGCGTCTCAGAGCCCACCACCTTGGCCGAACCAGTAAAGGCCGACTTCTTGGCAGTACCGAAAGCCACCACCATCACCTCGTCGAGCATCTTGTCATCGTTTTGGAGGGCTACACGGATGGTTGGCTTCACAGCCACTTCCTGTGTCAACATACCCACATACGAGATGCGGACCGTCTTCTTGCCTGCAGGTACAGTCAGCTTAAACTGACCGTTGGCATCGGTTACGGTGCCCACTTGTGTTCCTGGTACATGGACAGTGGCACCCACGATGGGCTGGCCGTCCTCCTGAGAAACCACGGTACCTTTGACTGCAGTTTGGGCCAGTGCC